>JAZOCQ010000127.1:0-2848 GCA_045596565.1 Acutalibacteraceae bacterium | reverse complement strand
TTCGATCAAACGTTTGATGTCAAACGCAATGTCACGGCGCAAGTCACCTTCCACCACACAGTTGTGGTCAATGTATTCACGTAATTTTGCAATGTCTTCTTCGGTCAAATCCCGCACACGGACATCCGGATCAACACCGGTTCCCGCCAAAATATCGTTTGCTGTTTTGCGTCCGATACCGTAAATGTAGGTAAGGCCGATTTCTACACGCTTATCTCTGGGTAAGTCTACACCAGCTATACGAGCCATAATAGTTTCCTCCCTTTCGGTTTTCCGTCAAGCAACGTTCAGCGCTAAATTATCCTTGACGTTGTTTGTGCTTGGGGTTTTCGCAAATCACCATAATACGGCCTTTGCGTTTGATAATTTTGCATTTTTCGCAGATTTTCTTCACAGAAGGTCTGACTTTCATGAAAATACCTCCTTTTTTGTGATAAACACAAAATTCACGTTGTGGCTTTCAAATTGTGCCTTTATTTGGTTCTCCAGGTAATGCGACCTTTGGTAAGGTCATACGGTGACATTTCCACCGTTACCTTGTCACCGGGTAAAATACGAATGAAATTCATGCGCAATTTTCCCGAAATGTGCGCGAGTATCTGGTGGCCATTGGCAAGTTCCACTTGAAATGTTGCGTTTGGCAACGCCTCGACCACGACACCCTCCAGTTCAATAACGTCCGCTTTGGACATGCTGGTTCCTCCCTTTCGTTACGGCATGGTCAATATGACCGGCCCGTCTTTGGTAACGGCAATGGTATGCTCAAAGTGAGCAGATAACTTGCCGTCTTGCGTGACCGTTGTCCATCCGTCTTTCAACACTTTGACATCCGGAACACCCATATTAACCATGGGCTCAATGGCTAAGGTCATTCCCGGAAGCAACCGCGGGCCGCGACCGGGGGTACCAAAATTGGGGACACTGGGGTCCTCGTGCAGATTCGTGCCTACTCCGTGGCCGACAAATTGCCGTACAACCGAGTAACCACGCATCTCGACATACTGTTGAACAGTTGCACTGATATCGCCAATCCTGTTCCCTGCTATTGCTTTGGCAATGCCTTCGTAAAGGCTTTCGCGCGTGGCATCTAGCAGAGCTTGCGCTTGCGATGAAATTTCACCGCAGGCAAACGTGGCGGCGTTATCGCCGTGATAGCCGTTCAAGTGCGCACCCACATCAATGCTGACAATATCGCCGGCTTTGATTACACACTTATCCGGTATGCCATGAATGACCGTTTCGTTCACAGAAATGCAAGCGCTTGCCGGAAACCCGCCATATCCCAAAAACGAAGGCGTGGCGCCTTGGCTTTCGATATATTGGCGGATAAGGCGGTCGATTTCGCCGGTAGTAACGCCCGGTTCCACCGCTTTGCCTGCTAATTGCAACGCTCGCGCCGAAACAACACATGCCTCTTTCATCAAGGCCAGCTCTCGGCTGTTTTTAATGGATATCATAACGAAATACCCTCAAGTATTTCCAGAATCCGTTGGGTAACACCTTCCAACGTATTGGGCCCATCGACCGAAGCCAACTTGCCCGCAGCGGCATAGTAATCCTTTAACGGTTCTGTTTGTTCATGATACACCTGCAAACGTTCTTTAACTGTGTCAGGCTGGTCATCTTTGCGCTGAACCAGGGTGTTACCACATTTGTCGCATATTCCCTCTGTTGTCGGTTTTTTGTTGACAACATGGTAGGATGCACCGCAAACGGGGCAAACACGGCGACCCGATACACGCTTGGCAATCACTTCGTCTGCAACTTCTAAATTGATAACGCAGTCGATAGCAATGCCCATACGGTCAAGTGCCTCGGCTTGAGGAATGGTGCGCGGAAAACCATCAAGAATAAATCCGTTTTGGCAATCGTCTTGTGCCAAGCGGTCACGAATAATGCCGATAACCACCTCGTCAGGGACTAATTTGCCGGAATCGATATATTCTTTGGCTTGCTTGCCCATTTCTGTGCCGCTTTTCAGCGCTTCACGGATAATATTACCCGTGGAAATGGTGGGAATGTTCAGATGCTCACTGATAATTTCAGCTTGTGTGCCTTTTCCGGCACCCGGAGCACCTAAGAAAATTAGCTTCATAGAATGACAACCCTTTCTGTTAACACGACAATCGGTTTTCAGCCAACCGACAACAACCGTTACCGGTTGGCCGAAAAACCGTTTTTTCCGTACAAATGGAAAGCTGTTACTCGAGGAAGCCTTTGTAGTGACGCATCATCATTTGGCTTTCGATTTGCTGTGTCGTTTCGAGTGCAACACCCACCACGATCATAATGGAAGTGCCGCCCAAGGTCAAGCCGTAGAAACCGCTGAACTTGCCGAAAACACTCGGGAACAAAGCAATCACGCCAAGGAACAATGCGCCGATTAAGGTTACCTTATTCAGAACACGCTTGATATAATCCGTAGTCGGTTTGCCGGGACGATAGCCCGGAATCGCGCCGGAGTTTTTACGAAGATTATTCGCCATTTCCGTGGGATTATACTGAATCGTGACATAGAAGAAGGCAAAGCCTATAATCATCACAAAATACAGAAGGATATATATCCAACTGTCTTGTTTAAATGCATCCAAGAACCAGTTGCTATCCCAGTTAAAGAAGGAAGCTAAAATCGACGGCAAGGATACAATCGAAGAAGCCAAAATGATCGGCATAACACCGGACATATTCACTTTAATCGGGATGTATGTGCTTTGACCGCCATACATTTTGCGACCTACAACACGTTTAGCATACTGAATCGGGATACGGCGCTCGGCATCTCCCATAAAGACTATAAAACCAATCATAGCCAAGAAGATAACCAGCACCAAGGGGACCAAAATGATAT
>JAZOCQ010000126.1:0-16943 GCA_045596565.1 Acutalibacteraceae bacterium | reverse complement strand
CATATCCAGTCCACGTTCAACAACACTATTGTCACCATCACCGACACGCAGGGCAACGCGTTGTCCTGGGCGAGCGCCGGTGAGTTGGGCTTCCGCGGTTCCCGCAAGTCCACTCCCTTCGCTGCGCAGACCGCTGCCGAGACCGCTGCCAAAGCGGCTATGGAGCACGGTTTGAAAACGGTGGAAGTTTATGTAAAGGGTCCGGGTGCCGGCCGTGAAGCCGCTATCCGTGCTCTGCAAGCCGCGGGCCTCGAAGTCACCATGATTAAAGACGTGACCCCCGTCCCGCACAACGGATGCCGTCCTCCCAAGAGAAGACGTGTATAACTTAAAAACGGAGGTGCAACCAATATGGCAAGATATACCGGTGCGGTGTGCAGAATTTGCCGCCGCGAAGGACAAAAGCTCTTTTTGAAGGGCGAAAGATGCTACACTGGCAAATGCGCGATTGAGCGCCGTGCGTATGCTCCCGGCCAACATGGTCAGGCTCGCAACAAGAAAGCTTCCGAATACGGCAAACAGCTGCGTACCAAGCAGATTGCCCGCCGTTATTACGGTGTGCTGGAAGGCCAGTTCCGTCATTATTTCGAATTAGCGACTAAAATGGAAGGCCAGGCGGGTGAAAACTTGCTGCGCGTTCTCGAATCTCGTTTGGACAACGTTGTGTACCGTTTGGGCTTTGCCGCTTCTCGCGCGGAAGCTCGTCAGCTGGTAACCCAAGGTCACTTCACTGTCAACGGCCGCAAGGTCAACATCCCCTCTTACCTCGTGAAACCCGGCCAGGTGATTGCGATTAAAGAGGGCAGCCGCCAGTTAGAGAAAATCAAGGGTATCGTGGAAGCCAACAGCTCTCGTCCGGTACCGCAATGGCTGGATTTGGACCGTGCGAAGCAAGAAGCCAAAGTTGTGGCACTTGCAAACCGTGAGGACATCGACCTTTCCATCGAAGAAACCCTCATCGTCGAGTTGTATTCCAAATAATCTTATTTATAAGAGGCTGTGCGTGGTTTTCCGCGCGTGGCGGAGTACAAACGCTGTATGTGAGTACGACAACATTTTCATGAACACACACAAGGTATCGCTTGTATACGCGATACAGTCATAAGGAGGGTTTTAGATGATTGAAATTGAGAAGCCCAGAATCGAAGCATTAGATCTCACCCCCGACGGCACTTACGGCAAGTTCGTGATTGAACCGTTGGAAAGAGGTTACGGCACCACCCTCGGCAATAGCCTGCGTCGTGTGCTCCTCTCTTCTCTGCCGGGCGTGGCGGTCACTTCTGTGAAGATTGACGGCATCCTGCATGAGTTCTCCACCATTGACGGTGTCAAAGAGGACGTCACCGAAATCATCCTCAATATGAAAGGTCTTACTGCTAAAATCAACGCCGACGGCGACAAAACTGTCTACATTGAAGCAGAAGGTCCTTGTGAGGTAACTGCCGGCTCTATCAAATGTGACAGCGAAGTGGAGATTTTGAATCCCGATATGCACATTGCCACTTTGGGCGAAGGTGCGAAGCTGAACATGGAAATCGGTTTGAGCAAAGGCAGAGGCTATGTTTCCGCCGAGTTGAACAAGCAGCAGATGGCGCCGGTTATCGGTGTCATTCCGGTGGACTCCATCTATACGCCGGTCGTGAAGGTGAACTACAACGTAGAAAACACCCGTGTCGGCCAGATTGTCGATTTCAACAAATTGACCATCGAAGTGTGGACCAACGGTACTATCAGTGCGAAAGAAGCCGTTTCTTTGGCGGCAAAAATTCTGATGGAACACCTTGATTTGTTCGTGGACCTGTCCGGCGATATGTATGCGGGCAGCCCCATCATGGTGAAGAAGGAAGACGACAAGAAAGACGGTCTGCTTGAAATGACCATCGAAGAACTTGATTTGTCTGTTCGTTCTTTCAACTGCTTGAAACGTGCCGGCATCAACACCGTGGGCGACCTTATCAACAAGACCGAAGAGGATATGATGAAGGTGCGCAACCTGGGCCGTAAATCTTTGGAAGAGGTCATCAACAAGTTGGCGTCTTTGGGATTTACCTTGAGCCAAGAAGAAGAATAAGCTATTTTTGACGAGTAGTGCAAAGAAATTTGCGCTGTCCTATAAAAGGAGTGAATACAAATGCCCGGAACCAGAAAGCTCGGCAGACCGACTGCTTCCCGTATGGCTATGCTGAGAGCTATGGTGACTTTCCTGCTCGAAAACGGCAGAATTGAAACCACCGTCACCCGCGCGAAAGAAGTGCGCTCCATGGCGGAAAAAATGATTACCATCGCGAAGGAACCGACCCTCGCTAACAAACGTTTGGTTTACGCTTTCGTTACCAAAGAGGACGTTTGCAAAAAATTGTTTGACGAAATTGCGCCCGCATACGCAGAGCGCAAAGGCGGTTACACCCGCATCATCAAAGTTGGTGCTCGTCGCGGCGACGCCGCTGAAATGGCCATCATCGAATTGGTGAAATAAGTCATTACAACAAAAAGCCGTCATACCCAAAAGGGTATGACGGCTTTTTTTTAATTACTGCATATTGTCGGTCAACACCATAATAGCGGATAGCGCCGCTATGGGTGCTGTCTCGCACCGCAAGATGCGGGGACCGAGCGTTGCGATGGACGCGCCGCCTGCCTGTAAGGTTTTGATTTCATCGGGGGCAATGCCGCCCTCCGGTCCGATGAAAATGGAAACGGTATCCTTAAAATCATTGGCAAGTGCGGTGAGCGGTTTGCCGCCGCATTCGTAAAACACCACCGTGTTTTCATTTTTTAAACGCCCTACTGCCTCTTTGAACGTAATGGGGGATTCCACGACCGGCAAAATTCCCCGCCCGCTTTGTCCTGCGGCTTCGTCGGCGATTTTTTGCCAACGAGCCGTTTTTTTGTGGTCTCGCTCGCTCGCTTTTGCGATACTGCGCGCGGTCACCACCGGCACGATGCGGCAAACGCCCAACTCCACGCTTTTTTGAATAATCCATTCGAGCTTATCGCCCTTGGGCAAGCCTTGGTATAACGTGACCTGTACGGTGGGTTCTGACGCGGTTTTTTGCCGTTTTTCCACCTTTAATTCCACGATTTCGGGAGAAACGGCAGATACCGTGCAATAAAAATCCTCGCCTTTTCCGTTACACACGGTGAGCGCATCGCCTACTTGCATTCGTAACGAACACGCAATGTGCCGTGCGTCTCCACCACGGATGGTTAAAGTGTCGCCGTCGGCATTTTCCAAAAAGAAACGGGGCATCTAATCCCTCCCTTATTTACCTTTGCATTGCAAGCACACCCAGCCGTTGCTTTCGAAACGTTCGGTGACCGCAAACCCTGCCGCATCCAGTGCGGGCAGAACGTCTTGTTCACGGGAATCAATGATACCCGACACCACGTAGGTACCGCCGTCTTTGAGGAACGGACGCACTGCGGGGGACAGCATAATGATAGCATCCGCCACAATGTTGGCAACGATAACGTCAAACTGTCCGTCCACTTTGTCCACCAAATCACCCTCGACAATGGTGTAGCGAGGGGCGGTCATATCGTTTTCTTCACCGTTTTCAATGGCGGTGCGCACGGCAAGCGGGTCGATGTCCACGCCCAGCGCACGATTGGCACCCAGCAACAACGCCGCAATGGATAAAATACCGCTGCCGCATCCGACGTCTAACAGGTCGCAACCCTTTGTGACGGTTTTTTCCAGTACCGACAACACCAAACGGGTGGTGTCATGCCCACCGGTACCAAACGCCATTCCGGGGTCGATTTTAAGTACCTTTCTGCCGTCAGCCAGCTCGCCGGGTTGTTCCCAGGTGGGACAGATGAGCAGTTGTTCGCCGACAGCGAGGGGTTTAAAATATTTTTTCCAGTTATTCGCCCAATCTTCTTCCCGCACTTGACCCGATTGTACCGTATGGGTGATGCCCTCGGCGGATAACCGTTCAGACAAAAACGCCACGGCTTCGGCAGGGGATTCTGCGGGGTCAATATACAAATGAATTATCGAATGACAGCGGTCACGCGCGAGCAATTCCTCGTCAATCAAATCAATGTGCGCAATTTCCCGTGCGCCTTGCTCTAAATCGCTGTAATCTTCAATATAAATGCCGTGCGGCACCGCCATATTGGCAATCGCCGCCGCCACTTCCGTATCGGCAGTGGGGACGAGCATGGTAATTTCGGTCCAATCCATAGATGACTCCTTTTTATGCGTAATTTCCCAGCAACGCCCGTAAGGATTGCATGGTGGCTGCATCGGGGGTAGGCAGGTGGGCAAACGGGAAGGGTATCTTCAACTCGTCATACTTCACCTGACAAATTTTCTTGAACGCCAACAATTCTACCTTATCCACGACCGAATGCGTTTGTGCGATATTGCGTAAGGCAATGATATTTTCCTTTGTATCATTCAGAGTGGGGATAATGACCTGCCGCAAGGTGGTGGGGATGCCCTGTTGCTGTACATACTCTAAAAATGCGAGTGGTTTTTCCATGTCACAACCGACGTGCGCGGTGTATAGCGCGGGGTCGGTGTATTTGATGTCCAACAATACGCGGTCACAGTGGCAAAGCGCCGCTTTGACGGCATCATTGAGCACGCACCCCGACGTATCCAGACAGGTGTTGATACCGTTTTGGTGACATAGCGCAAACACCTGCTCGCAAAATAAAGGTTGCAAAAGCGGCTCACCGCCCGAAAGGGTGAGACCGCCTGCATGACTGAAATATTCTTTATACCGTACCGCTTTTTGCACCAACTGCTCAGCGGTTACGGTGTCACCGCCGTCCAAATCCCACGTATCGGGATTGTGACAGCAACCGCACCTGAGGGGGCATCCTTGCAAGAATGCCACAAACCGCACGCCCGGTCCGTCCAGCGTACCCATCGATTGAATGGAATGGATACGCCCTACGACTGTCCCGCTCATATCGTTTCGTGGAAGGTACGGCTGATGACTTCGCGTTGTTGTTCTTTGGATAACTTGTGGAAGTTCACCGCGTAACCGGATACACGGATAGTGAGGTTCGGGTAGCTTTCGGGGTCTTCATACGCTTTCATCAGCGTTTCGCGGTTTAACACGTTAACGTTGATGTGATGTGCGCCTTTGCTGAAATAGCCGTCCAGAATGGAAACCAAGTTGCCCACTCTTTCTTCCTCATCTCTGCCGAGTGCTTCGGGGGTGATGGAGAAGGTGTTGGAAATACCGTCACGGCAATCGTTAAAGTCGAGTTTGGCAACCGAGTTCAAGGATGCGAGCGCACCGTTTTGTTCACGGTTGTGCATCGGGTTGGCACCCGGCGCAAACGGCATACCCGCTTTTCTGCCGTCGGGGGTCGCACCCGTGTTTTTGCCGTACATCACGTTGGAGGTGATGGTCAGCACCGACAGGGTGTGGATGGATTCACGGTAAGAGGGGGTTCTGCGCAATTCGGTAATCATACGGTGGCACAAATCTTTTGCAATCATGTCCACGTTGTCGTCGTCGTTACCGAATTTCGGGAACTCGCCGACCGTTTCAAAATCAACAATGAAGCCTTGCTCGTTTTTGATGGGACGGACGTTCGCAAAACGAATGGCACTCAGCGAGTCGGTAGCCACCGACAAGCCCGCAATACCAAATGCCATAAAGCGGTCGACGTAGGTGTCGTGCAACGCCATCTGGATTTTCTCATAGGCGTATTTGTCGTGCATATAGTGGATGACGTTCATGGTGTTGACGTACAGATGCGCCAGCCAGGTGATATAGATGTCCAATCTTTCCATGACGTCGTGATAGTTGAGTTTGTGACCGGAGATAACCGGCATTTGCGGGCCGATATGCATATCGCTTTCGGCATCGTAACCGCCGTTTAAAGCGATGAGCAACAATTTAGGCAGGTTGCAACGTGCACCGAAGAACTGCATTTGTTTGCCCACACGCATCGCAGACACACAGCAAGCAATGGCGTAGTCGTCACCATACAGCGGACGCATCACGTCGTCGCTCTCATATTGGATAGAATCGGTGTCTGCGGAAACTTTGGCACAGTAGCGCTTAAAGTTTTCGGGCAATTTGGTGGACCACAAAATCGTGAGATTGGGTTCGGGGGAGGGACCTAAGGTATATAAGGTGTTGAGCATACGGAACGAGGTTTTGGAAACCAGTGTTCTGCCGTCTTCGCCCATACCGCCTTCCACTTCGGTAATCCACATGGGGTCGCCGCCGAACAGGTCGTTGTATTCGGGGGTACGCAGATGGCGAGCCATACGCAGTTTCATGACGAAATCGTCAATCAGTTCTTGCGCGGTTTCCTCGGTGAGCACACCGCGGTGCAAATCGCGCTGGATATACACGTCAAAGAAAGTGCTCACTCTGCCCAACGACATAGCGGCGCCGTTTTGTTCTTTGATAGCCGCCAGATATGCAAAATAGGTCCACTGAATCGCCTCTTTTGCGGTCTGTGCAGGGCCGCTGATGTTATAGCCGTACATCTGCGCCATTTCTTTGAGCAACCCCAAGAATTTAATCTGTGCAGACAACTCTTGGCTCAGACGGATACGGGGCGAATCGAAAACGCCGTCAAACAGCGCATCTTTATCCGCTTGTTTTTGTTCAATCAAGCGGTCAACGCCGTACAATGCGACACGGCGATAATCGCCGATGATACGGCCGCGGCCGTATGCATCCGGCAAACCGGTGATGACGTGGCTCTTACGCGCGGCACGCATTTCAGCGGTGTATGCACTGAACACGCCGTCGTTGTGGGTGGTGCGGTATTTGAATTCATTCTCGATTTTATCGCTCAACTGATAGCCGTAGGCTTTGCACGCCTGACGCGCCATACGGATACCGCCGAACGGGTTGACACCGCGGCGAAGCGGCGCATCGGTCTGCAAACCGACAATCAGTTCGTTTTCTTTGTCCAGATAACCGGGCGCGTAAGCGGTTAGCGAACTAACCGTTTCGGTATCAATATCCAAAACACCGCCGTTTTGGCGTTCTTGTTTAAATAGGTCGTTTAACTTGTCCATCAATTTGGCAGTACGGTCCGTAGCACCCGCTAAGAACGAGGCGTCGCCCTCGTACGGCTCATAGTTGGTCTGGATAAAATCGCGCACATTGATGCTGTCGCACCACGCGCCCGCTTTAAAACCGTTCCATTGTTCAAATTTCATACAAACATTCCTCCATCGAAATTTTAAACGAAAAGGGCAAACCAGCGGATGCTGATTTGCCCAGACGGTCGGCATTCATGCTCTTATACTTCACCGCGGTTATCCGCGTCATCCGTCAGTCATATAAGGGCATTTATATTCTATATGATAATATCGATTTTGTCAATACTAAATTTTACAAAAAATCACAATATATGCAAACTTGCGCTATTTCGACCACAATATATTGTGTTTCTGTAAAAATATTATTCATCCAGCTTGAGAACTGCCATAAACGCCTCTTGCGGCACCTCTACGCTGCCCAGTTGGCGCATACGCTTTTTGCCTTCTTTTTGTTTTTCCAGCAATTTTTTCTTACGCGTGATATCACCGCCGTAGCACTTGGCAAGCACGTCCTTGCGCACCGCACGCACCGTTTCTCTGGCGATGACTTTACCGCCGATAGCGGCTTGCACCGGCACTTCGAACAACTGGCGCGGGATATTGTCCTTGAGTTTTTCGCACAAGCGTCTGCCGCGGCTGTATGCGTTATCCGCAAACACGATAAAGGACAGTGCGTCCACCGCTTCGCCGTTTAGCAGGATGTCCAGTTTCACAAGGTTGGAAGGACGATATCCCAAAATCTCATAATCGAAACTCGCATACCCTTTGGTGCGGGATTTGAGCGCATCGAAAAAGTCATACACGATTTCGTTGAGCGGGAGTTCATAGTGAATATCCACGCGGGTGGGGTCTAGGTATTTCATATCTTTGAACACACCACGTCGTTGCTGACACAACTCCATGATATTGCCCACGTAGTCGTTGGGCGCCAGGATATGGGCGGTGGCAATCGGCTCTTCTGCCGATTGGATACTGCCCGCATCGGGGAAGTTGGTGGGGTTGTCGATTTCGATAACCTCGCCGTCGGTGGTGGTAATGCGGTAGATAACGCTGGGAGCGGTGGTGATGAGGTCCAAATCATACTCGCGTTCCAATCGTTCTTGGATGATTTCCATGTGTAACAACCCCAAAAACCCGCAACGGAAACCAAATCCCAGCGCCACTGACGTTTCGGGTTCAAAGGTGAGAGAGGCATCGTTTAACTGCAAGCGTTCCAACGCTTCCCGCAAATCCTGATAATGTGCGCCGTCAGCGGGGAAAATACCGCAATACACCATCGGATTGGCTTTGCGGTAGCCGGGGAGTGCCGCGGCGGCGGGGCGGTTCGCCAGCGTCACCGTATCGCCCACGCGCGCATCGCCCACCGTTTTGATGGAAGCGGCAATATAGCCCACCTCACCCGCGGAAAGGCTGTCGCACGGGTCGAGTTTGCCGGGACGCATGTGTCCCACTTCCACCACGTCAAAGGTGGCGCCGGTCGCCATCATTTTGATGGTGTCACCCGCTTTGAGCGTACCTTCTTTGACACGGATATACACGATAACACCGCGGTAGCTGTCATAGTAACTATCGAAAATGAGCGCTTGCAACGGTGCGGTTTCGTCGCCCTTGGGAGCGGGCACCTGCTGGACAATGGCATCCAACACCGCTTCGATGTTGATACCGTTTTTAGCAGAAATAAACGGCGCGTTGGCAGCGTCAATGCCCACCACGTCCTCAATTTCCCGCTGTACGCGTTCGGGGTCGGCGGAGGGGAGGTCGATTTTGTTGATGACCGGCACGATTTCCAAATCGTGTTCTGCCGCTAAATAGGTGTTGGCAAGCGTTTGTGCCTCGATGCCTTGGGAGGCGTCCACAATCAGCAACGCGCCCTCGCATGCGGCGAGCGAGCGGGACACTTCGTAGCCAAAGTCAACGTGACCGGGGGTGTCGATGAGATTAAAAGTATATTCCTCGCCGCTTTGGGTGCGGTGGGTCATGGTGACGGCGTGCGCTTTGATGGTGATACCGCGTTCGCGTTCCAAATCCATGCTGTCCAGCAACTGTTCTTCCATATCTCTGAGCGCCACCGCTTGCGTTTTCTCCAAAATGCGGTCTGCAAGGGTGGATTTTCCGTGGTCGATATGGGCGATAATACAAAAATTTCGGATATTGTTTCTCGAAATCATAAAAGCGTCTACCTCACTCATTATAATCGTCATTATCATACCATACAACCGCCCGCACTGGCAAGAGAAACTTGTGAGTATTGCATTATTTAAAGGGATATGCTATACTGGCACTAACTTATAGAAATGAAGGTGCCGTATGTATATTGTGAATGAACGGCAACGCGAGTTGCTCAATTGGTTTATGCAGGAAATCGGTGCGTCGGGCACACCTGACGGCGTATCCACCCGCGAACTGGTGGAAACCGCACTGCAACAGGCAAGCCGAGAGGGACTCGACCGTCTTGTAAACTACCTTGCCTCTACCGATTATTATACCGCCCCCGCCTCCACCCGTTTTCACGGCAACTATGAGGGCGCTTTGGCGGAACACAGTTTAAACGTCGCCGCTTTGCTGTTGCGCAAAAACGAACAACTGGGATTGGGGCTGCCAAAAGGTACGTGTATTCTGGCGGGCTTGTGCCACGACCTGTGCAAAGTTAATTTCTATGTACAGGACTATAAAAACCAAAAAGTATACAAAGAAAACGGCACTAAATTTGATGCCAAAGGCCGTTTTGACTGGGAAACGGTGCCGACCTACACCATCTCGGACAACTTCCCTTGCGGGCACGGGGAAAAGTCGGTGATTATGTTGCAAAACTTTTTGCGGCTGACCCAAGAGGAAATTTTGCTTATCCGTTGGCACATGGGACCGTTTGCGGCGGCAAACGAGTACGATTTCAATACGGCGATCGATTTCAAACCCGAAATTGTCGCGATGTTCACCGCGGATATGGAAGCATCCGCACTGTTCGAAGAAAAGAGGTAACAAGGTATGTGGAAACACGCATGGGTATTTTTGATTTCGATGGTGCCGCTGATTGAATTGCGCGGCGCGATACCTGTCGGTGTAGGGCTGGGTCTGCCGCTGTGGGTGGTATATATCATTGCGATTATCGGTAATATGTTGCCCGTGCCGATTATTTTCTTGTTTGCCCGCAAGGTACTCGAATGGGGCAAAGACAAGCCGTATATCGGCAAGTTTTTTACTTTCTGCCTTGAAAAAGGACACAAAGGCGGCGAAAAACTCAAAGCCAAAGCCGGCCGCGGCTTGTTCTGGGCGTTGATGTTGTTCGTGGCAATCCCCCTGCCCGGCACGGGTGCGTGGACAGGCACGCTGGCGGCAAGTTTGCTGGATATGGATTTCAAAAAAAGCACCCTCGCCGTGATGCTCGGCGTGTTGACGGCGGGTGTGATTATGGGCATTGCCAGCACCGGCGTATTTAGTGCGTTGGGGGCGTTGTTTTAAGACATGAAAAAGATATTTTTCGCGGCGCTGCTTTGTATGTTGTTGCTTTGCGGTTGCAAGCAGGAACAACAAGCGTATAAAGAAAATTCGCCGTTATTGGTAGGCGTGTGGCAGATGACCACCTACGTGCAGGATGCGGGCGAGCAATACGATTTCACCGACAAGCAGGTGGTGTTCACCTACCGTGCGGACGGTACAGGCACCAAAACGGTGGCGGGTGAAACGGAATACGAATTCACCTATTCGTATGATGGTGAAAATTTATATACCACCGCCGCTTATCCCAACGGCAAAGTGGGACTCATGCACGACTTAACGACTGTGCAGGGAGACACCGTCACCACCTATTCGTATGATGAAAAAGCGACTATCACACTGAAAAAAGTGCAAGAATGATGAAAAGCACCCCTCCGAACGAGGGGTGCTTTTTTTACGATTTATCACTGGATTTGCATAAAAGACTACTGATAAAGCCGAACAGAATGGCGGCGGTGATACCGCCCGCGGTGGCGGTGATGCCGCCTTGGAGAATCCCTAAAAATCCGTTTTGACTGACCGCTTTTTCCACCCCTTTTGCAAGGGTATATCCAAACCCTGTGAGCGGTACGGATGCGCCCGCTGACGCAAATTTAATGAGCGGGCCGTACAATCCCACGGCGGTGAGCGCCACCCCCACCACCACGAACAGACTTAAAATGCGCGCGGGGGTGAGCTTGGTGTAGTCGATGAGCAGTTGTGCGATAATACAAAGAGCGCCGCCCACCGCAAAGGCTTTGACAATCATCATAATATCCATTTTTTCTCCTCCTCATTTCTTTGGCTAGTATAACCGTATTGTTTTGGCTTATACTATTTCTAACACTAAAACAGAGGAGAGATAGATATGCCCGAACTCAAAGGCACCAAAACCGAAGCCAACCTCGCCGCCGCGTTTGCGGGGGAATCGCAAGCCCGCAACAAGTATACGTTTTATGCTCAAAAAGCGAGAAAAGACGGTTATGAACAAATCGCCGCGTTGTTCGAACAGACGGCTGAAAACGAGCGTGCTCACGCACAGATTTGGTTTGAACTTCTGCACGGCATCAACGAGACCGACCGCAATTTGTCGGATGCCGCGGATGGCGAGAAATACGAATTTACTTCTATGTACCCCACCTTTGCCGAAGTGGCGAGGGAAGAGGGGTTTGAGGACATTGCGCGCAAGTTTGAGATGGTGGCACTGATTGAAAAGGACCACGAATCCCGCTTTCGGCATCTGCTTGCCAACATCGAAACGGGACTGGTGTTTTCCAAAGACGGTGATGCGGTTTGGGTATGCCGTAATTGCGGTCATATTGCGGTAGGCAAACAAGCGCCCAAGGTATGTCCCGTTTGCGCACATCCGCAAGCCTATTTTGAACTGCCCGCTAAAAATTATTAACAAAAAACGGCTGTGCAACGCACAGCCGTTTTGCCAATTTATCTTTTTCCGAGAGAAGCGTGTACCACAAACCGCGCGGCGGGGGTATCTGCCCGCTCGATGCGCCCATACAAAAAGCGGATGAGCAGAAAAGCAAGCGTACCTGCGATAAACCCGACCAGCATACCGCCCAAAATGTCCGACGCATAATGCACGTGGATATAGATGCGGGAAAAACCGATAATCGTCGCGAACAAAAACGCCGTCCCACTGTACCGTTTATCAAACGCCCAAAATGCGGCGGTCATACCCGCAAACGCACAAGTAGCGTGTCCCGATGGGAATGAGCCTGCCTCTTTTTCGAGACCGTGTCCGATGGTGAGCCAAAACTCACGGAAAATCCCCGTTTCGTCCACATACGGACGCGGGCGGGCAATCACTATTTTCAAAAACAGATTGGTGAACAACAACCCGAACAACAAGGCTATGAGCATGGCAGCGCCGCCTTTGCGGGTGCGGGCGAACAGTAGAAATACGATACCCAACGCAATGAAAAACAAACCTTTGTCCCCCAGATGGGTAATCGAAGGAAAAAACCAATCAAAAAAGCCGCCCAATGCACCCTCGTGCAGAGAAAACGCGAACTGCGCCACCGCCGTATCCAAACCTGCAAACACGTCGTTGAGCCACTGTGCATATACGGTCAGAACAATCACTCCTTTTATACTCGATATCTTTACCATATCATATTGCAAAGTCAAATGCAAGCCACTTGATTTTTCGCATTTACGGTGGTATACTGTTGTCGAATAAGGGAGGTGTGCGTATGCGTATCGTCATTTTGGATGCTGATACTATTTCTAACGGCGACGTGTCGCTTGCGCCTATCACCGCTCTGGGCGAGACTACGGTGCACGATTTGTTGCCCGCCGCACAACTGTCCGCCGTTGCGGCGGATGCCGAGATTTTGTTGTGTAATAAAGCGCAAATCACCAAAGAACTGATGGACGCGTGCCCGCATCTGCGGTTTGTGGGTGTGTTTGCCACAGGGTATAACAATATCGACCTGAAAGCTGCCCGAGAACGCGGCATCACCGTTTGCAACGTGCCGGGGTATTCCACCGACGCGGTGGCACAACATACTGTTGCGCTCATACTCGCACTTGCGGGTAGTATCCCGCAGTACGATGCGTCGGTGCACGCCGGAGATTGGTTGCGGTCTAAGCAGTTCACCTATTTTAAATTCCCGCAGACGTTGCTCGCCGGTAAAACGCTGGGTATTTTCGGGTACGGTGCTATCGGCAGTCAAGTTGCCGCTATCGGGCGCGCACTCGGCATGGACGTTTTGGTGCACACCCGCTCCCCGCACAACTGTCCCGATGAAAAAACCGTGGACAGAGATACGCTGTTCAAGCAATCGGACGTGGTATCCATGCACTGTCCGTTGACCGCCGAAAACCAACAAGTTGTCAACGCACAAACGCTGTCGCTGATGAAACCCACTGCCTTTTTTATCAATACGGCGCGCGGCGGGTTGATGGATGAGCAAGCGGTAGCGGATGCGCTCAATACCGGTCGCATTGCGGGCGCGGGCATCGACGTGCTCACTTATGAGCCGATGCTCGCGGATAATCCTCTCCTTACCGCTAAAAATTGTATATTAACGCCGCATATTGCGTGGGCACCGCCCGACGTGCGTACTGCACTGGTTGGTTTGGTCGCGCAAAACGTGCGTGCGTTTTTAGAAGGAAACCCCATTAATGTTATAAGGGAGTAATCACTATGCAAGAAAAACTGCAAACAAAAGAACTGTATGACCTTACCCACACGCTGGCAAAACCCCTGCTGGAAAAAACGCAGTATCCGTGGGAAGCACTGGACGGGATTGGTGCTTTTATTTTGGAACTGGGCGCGACGCTGTCTTTGGACGACTATGACCATCCGAGCGATACCGTTTGGATTCACAAAACCGCTAACGTGTTCCCGTCGGCGTATATCGGCGAAAACGTAATTATCGGTGCAAAAACCGAAGTCAGACACGGTGCTTTCATCCGTGGCAACGCACTGGTCGGCGAGGGCGCCGTGGTGGGCAACTCCACCGAACTGAAAAATGTCATTTTGTTTGATAACGTGCAGGTGCCGCACTATAACTATGTCGGCGATTCCATTCTCGGCTATAAATCCCACATGGGTGCGGGTTCTATCACCTCTAACGTGAAGAGTGACAAAACCTTGGTTACCGTTGCGGTTGCGGGCGAGCGCGTGGAAACCGGCCGCAAGAAGTTCGGTGCGATGTTGGGCGACTGTGTGGAAGTCGGTTGCGGCAGTGTGTTAAACCCCGGCACGGTGGTTGGCGCTAACAGCAATATCTATCCGCTGTCTGCCGTGCGCGGTTTCGTTCCCGCCAACAGCATTTATAAAAGACAGGGCGAAATTGCAGAAAAACGTTAATTTTATATCCAGAAAAATCAAATTAGCACGGCGAAAACTGTTCCAAACGGCTGTTTTCGCCGTTTTTCTATGCTTTTTGATTGCGTTGCAAATTTTCTGAAATGAAAAACGAAAAACAGAGCAAAACGGAGAGAAATAAAGAGAAATTGAGAGAATGAGGGATATAAATTAAAAATTCGGCAAAATAGGTCTTGACAGCCGAATTTGGGTGTGGTATTCTACTTGAGCAATAAAAAAGAAAGTCTAAAAAGAGGAGGAACACCCTTATGTCCACTTACATGGAAAAAGCCGGTAAGGTCGAGCGCAAATGGTACGTGCTGGATGCCGCCGGTAAATCTTTGGGTCGTGTTGCTACCGAAGCTGCTGTGTTGCTGCGCGGCAAGCACAAACCCACCTTCACCCCTCATGTTGATTGCGGCGATTTCGTCATCGTTATCAACTGCAAAGATGCTGTTTTGACCGGCAAAAAGCTGGAACAGAAAAAATGGCAGCGCCATTCCGGTTGGGTTGGCGGTCTGAAAGAGACCAAATACGCTACCTTGATGGCTACTCGTCCCGAGAAAGCAATGGAACTTGCTGTTTACGGCATGATTCCCAACAACACTATTGGCGATGCCGCTTACGGCCGTCTGCATTGCTATGCAGGCAGTGAGCACGCACACGCTGCACAGAAGCCCGAAGTTCGGGAATTTTAAGGAAAGGGGTAACGAAACATGGATTACAACAAGAGACCGTATTTCTACGGTACCGGTAGAAGAAAGAAATCCGTTGCCCGCGTCCGTTTGTATCAGGGTACCGGCAACGTGACCATCAATGACCGTCCTATGGATGATTATTTTGGTCTGGAAACCTTGAAACTGATTGTGCGTCAGCCGTTGGAACTCACCGGTCTGACCGAAAAATTTGACATCGAATGCCGCGTAGCCGGCGGCGGTGTGACCGGCCAAGCCGGCGCAATCCGTCACGGTGTTGCGCGTGCTCTGCTGCAATATAACAGCGAAGAACTTCGTTCCGAGCTGAAAAAAGCAGGCTTCTTGACCCGCGACCCTCGTATGAAGGAAAGAAAGAAATACGGCCTCAAAGGCGCGCGTCGTGCACCGCAGTTCAGCAAACGTTAATTCCATCCTTTTGGAACAAAAAGACCATCGCTTGTGCGATGGTCTTTTTTGCGTTTAATCAGCGACCGATAAAATGGTCAGTCCCTTTTTCTTGGCGTAGTCAACGGTATATGCCGTACCGCCTTTATTTTTGGTGAGATAACAGATACACGCACTACTGAGGTCCACCAATTGCCGATTGCGCGCGTGCATACAAAAGGAAGTGTAGTGTTCACAGGTGAAAGTGACTTGGTCGGCGGCGGTTTTTAAGTCTTCATATACTTTTTTATCCTCTTCTGACCACCGTGCCGCCTGTTCGGGACAGGGTAACACGAGATGCAAGCGTATGTCGGGGTGTATTTGCCGTAAAATGAGTATCACCCGTGCCGCAAGCGTGTCAAAACCGAGCGCACCGCCCGCGCAAAAGGTGCGGTAGCCCTCTTTATATAACTGCATCACCGCGTCGGCGGTTTTTTGCACGATACGGGAATGGGAAGCGGGCGGGATGGCGCGATGCCCCGTAAAGCAAGCGGTTGTGTGTTTCATAAACATCTCCTTAAAACGTCGTGTGTTCAGTATACCGCATTTTCCCAAAAAGTACAACTAAATATTACCTATTCGCGCATATACTTGTGTGAGGTGGGCGTATGTTTGTGGATTGTTTGATAGTGGCGGCGTATATAGGATTGCTCTTATACATGGGATTACGCGGCGGAGAAACGGTGCAAAGCGCCGCCGATTTTGCGGCGGCGGGGAAGACCTACGGTGCACCGGTTATTTTTATGAGCCTTGCCGCTTCGTATGTCGGCGGCGGATTTTCGGCGGGCAACGCCGCGTTTGCGTTCGAGAAAGGTATCGGTATGACGGCGGCGCTGTGCGGCTTTGGCGTCATGACGGTGCTGACCGGTAAATTTCTGGTACCGGGCATTGCGCGGTTTGACGGCGCTGTCAGTACGGGGGATATCATCGCCAAAACCTACGGCGAAAACGCGGGAATTGTCACGGGTTTCGTGGCATACCTCACCTGTGCTTGCGTGGTGGGCGCACAGATGGCAGCCATGGGCGGGATGTTGCACACCCTTTTTAACATACCGCCTGCGGCGGGGGTATTGCTTGGGTGCGGCGTGGTATTGCTCTATTCCACCATCGGCGGATTGCAATCGGTTATCGCGGCGGATATGGTGCAGTTTGTTTTACTTGCACTGGGTATGCCGTTGTTACTGTGGGCGGGCGTATCGGCGGCAGGCGGTATTGGTGCGGTAATAGACGCCACCCCCACTGCGTTTTGGGACCCGCTTGACAGTATGACGCTGCCTGCGTTTTTATCGCTGTTATTTACCGTTGCGTGCGGGGAAATGTTGGTACCGCCGTATACGGGACGTTTACTCATCGGCAAAAACTTAAAAGCCACCGCGCGCGGCACTGTGGCGGGAGGCGTGTTTTCGATTCCGTTTTTTCTCATTACTTGTTTTATTGGGCTGACCGCCCGCACGCTGCAAGT
>JAZOCQ010000125.1:0-6306 GCA_045596565.1 Acutalibacteraceae bacterium | reverse complement strand
CGATCCGACTTCGATGAGCCCCGATATTTTGTGCTTTGACGAGCCGACCTCTGCGCTGGACCCTGAGCTCACGGGTGAGGTGCTGAAAGTCATTAGAGGACTTAAAAGTAAAGACAGTACCATGATTGTGGTGACACATGAAATGGAATTTGCACGCAGTGTGTCGGATAAAGTGATTTTCATGGCGGACGGTGTGATTGAGGAAATGGGTACGCCCGTGCAGGTGTTCGATGCGCCGCAGTCCGAAAAGACCCGTGCTTTTCTCAATAAATCGTGCTAAGAGGTGAAACGGTGAAAGAACGAAAAAATCATACGCAGTTGATTGCAGATTTGTATAAAACACTGCTCTCGCTGAAAACGGAAGAGGAATATGCAGAGTTTTTTGCCGACCTTTGTACCGATAAGGAAATTGAGCAGATGGCACAGCGTTTGGGTGCCGCCAAATTGCTCAAAGAGGGGAAAACGTATGCACAGGTCATTGAACAGACCGACATTTCCTCCGCAACGCTCAGCCGTGTATCTCGTTGCCTGCAATATGGTGAGGGTTACAGAAAGTTTTTATAAGCAGAATAAAAGTGAGCCTTGCGCCGTACACGGCACAAGGCTCTTTTTTTATTTATGCAAATCTGCAATCCAACGGATGCTCAAATCCGGCCATACGGTACATTCCACGGGACCGCCGCCTACTTCGGGGGTTGCAAGCGACAAACCGTGCCACCCTTTCGGGAAAACGTGCAGTTCGGTGGGTATGCCGTGTTTACGCAAGGCGCTCGCCATCAACAGCGTGTTTTCTACCGGTACGGAGGCGTCTTCAAAAGTATGCCAGATGAATGCTGGAACGGTGTCAGCAGACACCTGTTTTTCCAGTGAGGTTTCCTCTAACAATTGTTCGCTGTATCTATCCAGTAATAGATTTTGAAAAGATTCTCTGTGAGCATATTCACCTGCAGTGATAACGGGATAGGAAAGAATCATACCGTTGGGACGGTGTTCGCCGTTTTGATAGCCCAGTGTGTCTTTGACGTAATCGCGGTTCCACAGCACACCCAAACTCCCCGCTAAATGACCGCCCGCGGAAAAACCCGCAATGATGACGGTATTAGGGTCAATACACCATTCCTTTGCATGTTCCCGCACGGTTGCTACCGCTTTAGCGGCGATAAGGAGATGAGAGGGGAAAGGTAACTTTTGGTTTTCGTACCATAACACGAACGCAGTGTACCCCGCCGCGAGAAAACGGCGTGCAACCGGCTCTCCCTCACGGTCGGAAGTTCTGGCGTATGCGCCGCCCGGACAGATAATCACAGCGGGACGATGCCGATTTGCTTCTACTTCTCCAATGGGGTCGAGGATATACGCGGTGAGGGTAGCGTTGGTGATGCCTTGCACCCCGGCGGGTGCGCAATCTACCGACAGTTGGATGTTTTGATATAGCATTATGCGTCTCCTTTATCCGTTTTAGGCGGTTTCATGGTGAGGCTGATACGTTTTTGCGGGACGTCTACTTTGATGACCCACACTTTCACAACGTCGCCGATTTTTAATACTTCTAACGGATGTTTGATAAAGCGGTCGGTGATTTGTGAGATATGCACGAGGCCGTCCTGATGCACACCGATATCTATAAATGCGCCAAAGTCGATGATGTTGCGCACTGTACCCGTCAACTCCATACCCGCAACCAAGTCTTCCATACCCATCACGTCGGTACGCAACAACGGGGGCGGTAATTCGTCACGCGGGTCACGTCCGGGCCGTTGTAACTCGGCAACGATGTCCAGTAAGGTGGGCACACCCGTGCCGATATGGTCAGCCGCTTTTTGTGCGCCGTAGGCATTTAATTTTTCTTGCAAGTCGGCGGCACTTTCGGGCAGCTTTTTATCGTCAATATCAAACAGCTTGAGCAGTTTTTCCGCCGCGGCATAGCTTTCGGGGTGCACAGCGGTGCGGTCGAGTTGCTGTTTGCCGTCGGGAATGCGCAAGAAGCCCGCCGCTTGTTCAAACGCTTTGGGACCCAATTTGGGCACTTTTTTGAGTTGGGCACGGGTGGTGAAAGCGCCGTTTTCTTCGCGGTAGGTGACAATATTATTTGCCACCGCTGACGAGATACCCGCCACACGCGCGAGCAGGGGCGCGGAGGCGGTGTTTAAGTCCACGCCGACACCGTTGACGCAATCTTCTACTACACCCGACAAGGCATCTGCCAAATGGGCTTGTGGCATATCGTGTTGATATTGACCCACACCAATCGCTTTGGGGTCGATTTTCACCAGTTCGGCGAGCGGGTCTTGTAACCTGCGGGCGATAGATACCGCACTGCGCAGGGAAACGTCATAATCGGGGAATTCTTTTGCCGCCAATTTGGAGGCGGAATACACCGAAGCGCCCGCTTCGCTGACCACCATATAGGACACTCTTTGCGGGAGTGTTTTGAGTAGGTCGGCGGTAAATACTTCGGTTTCGTGAGAGGCGGTACCGTTGCCGATGGCAATGATTTCGACACCGTGTTTGACAATCCAATCGGTCACCAAACGCTTTGCTTGTTCAATTTTATTGTGCGGCGGCACGGGGTAGATAACACCCGTATCCAATACTTTACCTGTCGCATCTACCACAGCGACCTTACAACCCGTGCGGTAACCGGGGTCAAGACCGAGCGCTACTTTGCCTTTAATGGGCGGTTGCATGAGCAACTGGCGTAAATTAGCGGAAAACACCTTGATGGCTGCCTCGCTTGCCGTATCTGTGAGTTCGTTGCGGATTTCCCGTTCCAGCGAGGGAAAAATTAAACGGTCATACGCATCTGCCGCCGCGGCACGCACCAGCGGTGTGGCGGCACTGCCTTCGTGAATGTGCACTGCTTCTAATACCCGCAACGCACGGTCAGCGGGCATGGAAACGCTCACTTTCAAAAATTCTTCCCGCTCGCCACGGTTGATGGCGAGCACACGGTGTCCCGCCACTTTTTTGAGCGGTTCCCCGAAATCATAGTACAGACTGTATACGCTTTGTTCTTCTTTTGCGGCTTTGGAAATTAAGTTGCCGTTGAGGAAAAGAATGTTGCGCAGGCGTTTGCGGGTAGCGGCATCATCCGAAATGTTTTCGGCGATAATATCCATAGCCCCTTGCAAAGCGGCGTCAGTATCCGGCACTTGTTCGGAAAGATACGCGGCGGCAAGTGTTTCGGGCGCGGGGCAATCTTTTTCCTGCGCATACAGTTTTACTGCCAACGGTTCGAGCCCCTTTTCCTTTGCCATAGACGCGCGGGTGCGGCGTTTGGGGCGATAGGGGCGGTAAATATCGTCAATTTCGGTGAGGGTTACGGCTGCGTCCAGCGCGGCGGCAATCTCATCGGTCATTTTTTCTTGCTCGGTAATGGCGGTGCGCACTTTTTCACGCTGTTCGTCGAGGTTACGCAAATAGATAAGGCGTTCGGACAACTCACGCACCAATTGGTCATCCAGTGAGCCGGTCATTTCTTTACGGTAACGCGCGATAAACGGAACGGTGCAACCGTCGTCCAGTAATTTCACTGTATTTTCCACCTGCGGTTGTTTCAGGTGCAGTTCCCCTGCGAGTGTTGCGATAATATCCATGCGGTTCTCCTTTATTTTCGGTAATAGGAATAGTAGGCGACCAAAGAATCGTCACTGTTGGTGAGGAGGTTAAATCCTTGTATCAAAACGCCGTTTAACGCCATCAATTCGCCGCAACTAACGGTGGTGGGCGCGTCACTGCGGAACACTTCCTCACCGCCGGCGTACACGCTGATAAAATCTCCCGGTGCCATAATTCGTCCGCCTTTACCGAGCACCAGTTCGGCGGGAGAACCGTCTGCGTTTATAGTGCGACGCACCACGTATTGCAGTTCTTTTCCGTCCAAACGCGCCCATAACGTATCGATGAGCGCACGTTCTTTTTTCTCTTTTCGGCGGGCGAAAAATCCCATAACATTGCCTCCCTTACGGATCTGAATACCTTTTAATTTTAATACTTTATGAGCGCTTTTGTCAATGCTACTTGCTTTTTTTGGGAGAAAAGGGTAAAATAATATGTATTCATTTTTTCGGAGGCGTGTATGAATCGCTATAAGAAACTGTTTTCTACAACCGTGATACTCGGCATCGGTACGTTCGGCTCTAAATTGCTGACGTTTTTGCTGATGCCTTTATATACCCATGTGCTGACCCAAGGGGAATACGGCACGGTGGATTTATTGGTGCAAGCGGCGAACTTGTTAATTCCGCTGGTGTCGCTGGGCATCAACGAAAGCATTATGCGGTTTGGCGCAGACGGTGAAAATGACCCGCGCACCGTGTTCACCACCGGTTTTGTGACCATTATGCTGGGGTTCGGCGGTTTTTGTTGTTTGTTCCCTGCATTGCGTTTGATTGACGGCTTTGCAGAGTATCTGCCGCTCATTTATTTGTTTGTTTTGTGTTCCATGCTGCATTATCTGTGCGCGCGCTTGACTAAAGCCATGGGCAATGTGCGACGGTTTGCACTGGGTGGTGTGTTGGGCACGGCGCTGACACTGGTGTTTGACGTGCTGTTTTTGGTGGTGATGGATTTGGGCATCACCGGGTATATTCTTGCGATTATACTGTCGGATGTATGCACCACTATCTATCTCATTTTCGCTTCCAAACTGTATCGCTTGTTGCGGTTTGGGTATATCCGCAAAAGCACTTGGGGCGCGATGCTGCGGTATGCGTTGCCGCTTATTCCCACCACCGTTTTGTGGTGGATAACCGACGTGTCCGACCGTTATATTGTGAAATGGTTTCTCGGTGCGGATGCAAACGGTTTGTATGCGGTGTCGTACAAAATTCCCACTATTCTGGTGTTGCTGTGCAGTATTTTTATGGATGCCTGGCAGTTGTCGGTACTGGGAGAAAAGAGCGCTGTGGAACGCAAAAACTTTTTCTCTAAGGTCTTTTCCATGTATCACGCTGTTATGTTCACGGCGGCGGGCGGCTTGGTGGTGTTTGCGAAAGTTATCACCAAAATTCTCGTTTCGGATGCTTTCTACGACTCTTGGCAATACATTCCCACACTGCTGATTGCCACCGCTTTTTCGTGCTTGGTCACCTTCCTTGGCACCGTGTATGTGGTGGAAAAACGCAGCACCAGTACGCTGTGGACATCGTGTTTGGGCGGCGGTCTCAATATTGTGGGTAACATTTTGCTCATTCTGATTTGGGGTGTGCAGGGTGCCGCTGTTTCCACTGCCGTCAGTTATATGACCGTGTTTATCGTGCGCGCATTTCACACCAGACGGTTTATTCCGATTGCATGGAACGTACCGCATTTTCTGCTCAATTTCGGTATCGTAACCGCACAAGCGGTGGTGATGGTGTTGGAGTGTACGGGCTGGATATGGATAGAAGCGGCGTTGCTTCTCATACTGTTAGCAGTGAATGGTCGTGCGCTGTTGCAGAGTGCCAAACAGGTGCTCGTTAAAAAGGGGCGTGCCCATGACTGAACAACAGCGCATTGAGCGCAGTATCATCAAAAAATACCGTAAGGTCATTTGGAACCGTTTTATTGGCGGTTTGAAAGAATACCGTATGCTGTCTGCGGGGGACGTGGTCGGTGTATGTATTTCGGGCGGGAAAGATTCTATGCTGCTTGCAAAATGTATGCAGGAACTGGAACGCCACGGCAGTGAGGTGCCGTTTACTTGCAAATTTCTGGTGATGGACCCCGGCTATGCACCCGAAAACCGCCGCCAAATCGAGCAAAATGCGCTCAGGCTCGGTATCCCGATTGAGATTTTCGACGCGCCGATTTTTCATGTGGTGGATAAGCAAACGAGCGGCAATCCTTGTTATTTGTGCGCACGTATGCGGCGTGGGTATCTGTATAAGTTCGCAAAAGAACTGGGGTGCAATAAAATTGCGCTCGGACATCATTTTGACGACGTGATTGAAACCACGCTGATGAGTATGTTATACCGCGCCGAAATGCGTACCATGATGCCCAAACTCCGCAGTTTAAATTTTGAGGGTATGGAACTGATACGCCCGCTGTATATGGTGCGGGAAGCGGATATCGCCGCGTGGCAACGGTATAACGATTTAACGTTTTTGTGTTGTGCCTGTCGCATGACCGCGGGACTGGAAAATGATACTATGGACTCCAAACGGCAGGAAATCAAGCGGATGATAGCTGACCTGCGTCGTCAAAATCCGCAGGTGGACGTCAACATTTTCCGTGCCGCAGAGAACGTCAACCTCGAAACGGTGATTGGGTATTATAAAGGTGAGGAACAACACAGCTTTTTGGACACATATTAAAAAACGG
>JAZOCQ010000124.1:0-2270 GCA_045596565.1 Acutalibacteraceae bacterium | reverse complement strand
GGAACCGCCATAATTGCACCCGTACCATAAGAAACAAGTACGTAATCCGAAATGAAAATCGGGATTTCTTTACCGTTGACAGGGTTAATGGCTTTCACGCCATCCAATTTCACGCCGGTTTTTTCTTTCACAACTTCGGTGCGTTCAAAATCAGATTTTTGCGCTGCCATCTGCTGATAGGCTTCAATCTCGTCAACGTTGCAAAGGGTCTCTTTCCATTTTTCCAGCAAAGGATGTTCGGGAGAAATCACCATATAGGTCGCGCCGAACAGCGTGTCGGGACGGGTAGTGTATACCTGCAACGTATCCCCCAGCGTGGTTTCAAAGTTTACAAGAGCGCCGGTGGAACGGCCAATCCAGTTGATTTGTTGGGCGCGTACGCGCTCAGGATAATCCACCAAATCCAAGTCGTCAATCAAGCGCTGTGCATACGCGGTGATTTTCAGCATCCACTGGCTTTTCACCTTGTGCACGACCTGACCGCCGCAACGCTCGCAAACGCCGCCCACCACTTCTTCGTTGGCAAGCACGCATTTGCAACCGGTGCACCAGTTAACCGACATTTCCTTTTTATACGCAAGACCTTTTTTGAACAGTTGCAGGAAAATCCACTGTGTCCACTTGTAATAATCGGGGTCTGTGGTGTTGATTTCTCTGGTCCAGTCAAACGAAAGACCCAAAGACTGCAACTGCGCTTTGAAACGGGCGATATTATTTTTCGTCACAATTTCAGGGTGAATATGGTTTTTAATGGCAAAGTTTTCGGTGGGCAAACCAAACGCATCCCAACCCATCGGGTACAGCACATTATAGCCCTGCAAACGGCGTTTGCGCGCCAAAATATCCAGAGCGGTATACGAACGGGGATGTCCCACGTGCAAGCCCTGTCCCGACGGATACGGAAACTCTACCAATGCAAAATACGCCGGTTTACTATGGTCATCCGACGCTGCAAAGGTGTTTTCCTTTACCCACTTATCTTGCCATTTTTTCTCGATTTCTGCATGGTTGTAACGCATTTATATCTCCTCGGTTTCCATAAATTCTGTAATATCCACAGCGGTACCGTCTTTCCACAGCCGCTCTAAATCATAAAATTCACGCGCTTCTTGCAAGAAAATATGCAAAATAACCTCGCCGTAATCCAGCAAAATCCAACGCGCTTGGGTTTGATACCCTTCCACCCGTTGCGGTTGCACGTCACACATACCAAGTTCCTTTTCGACATAATCACAAAGGGCTTTTACCTGTGTGGTACTGCCGCCGGTGGCAAATACAAAGTAATCGGCGATAGCCGAAATACCGCGCACATCGATAACGGCAATGTCTTTCGCTAAATGCTTATCCAGCGAGCGTACCATCAGCGCCAATTTTTCATTTCCGATCATACTACCTCCATCAAGATACAGTCGTGGTTGTTGTGGGAGCGGAAGTGGTAGTAGGCACGCTCTGCTCCACTGCAATTTCAGCAATCGCTTGTTCACGAATATCCACCGTGGAGGACGTGTTGGCAATTTCGTTGATTTGCAGGTGTTCTTCTTTCATTTCAATGCCGTAAGGATTGAATTTTTCCTGTAACAGTTTCACTGCCGCCGTCTTGTTCACACCGAAATAACTTGCAGAACCCAGTTTGGTAGCGTTACCCGGCAGGATACAGAAAACAGCATTTTGCGGTTCAATCTTTTTGAAATGTTTGAGTAATTTGGCCAAGCTTTCCGCAAAGGTCATATTTTCCGTATTACCGCTGTGAATACCCGCCATCATTTTCTCAACTGCTTCGGAAGCGGTATTGGTGCGCGGCGGATTTGCGCCCGACATCATCGGCGCAATCACGTTTTTAAGCAATTCGTTCTCGTCCATCGCAGACAACCGTTGCAACAGTGCCGCCCACACCTTGCGTTGACGGCAGATACGGTCAATATCCTTTTGGGGAGTGTTGTTGAAACTATACTCGGTGACATAATAATAAGCCGCTTCACCGTTTAAAATCTGTTTTCCTGCGGTATAGGCAGTCTCGCCTACCTTCATAGCGGCTTCCAGCTCGACGTCTACACCGCCAACGCCGTCCACAAGTTCTTTCAAGGTTGCGGGAGATAACAGAAAATAGTTATCTACCGGCATACTAAACTGGTCGTTAAACACCGCAAGCAAGCTTTCCACCGCAGAACCGGTTTTCTCAGTCAGGGCAGTACCGCAAACGGTGTGTTTGCCATCCTTTTGTTCCGGCTCATATACGCGAGCACGACAAGTTTCACACCAGGTGAGCGGTG
>JAZOCQ010000123.1:0-11201 GCA_045596565.1 Acutalibacteraceae bacterium | reverse complement strand
TGTCGATGCCGGTATCCAGGGTGCTATGCACGCGGGTACCATTGCCGGTTATCCGGTCGTTGACGTAAAGGTCACGCTGTACGTCGGTGCGTATCACGAGGTCGACTCTTCCGAAATGGCATTTAAGATCGCCGGTTCAATGGCGTTCAAAGAGGCTATGCGTAAGGCTGATCCCGTTCTGGTGGAGCCGATCATGAAAGTGGTCGTTGTGGCTCCGGACGAGTATATGGGCTTCGTTGTCGGTGACGTCGCGTCCCGCCGTGGCCAGATGGAAGGTTCCGAGAACATCAACGGTGCTGTGCAGATTCGTGCAAACGTTCCGCTGTCCGAGATGTTCGGTTATGCGACCGACCTGCGTTCCGGTACTCAGGGTCGCGGTCAGTACGTCATGGAGCCGAGCCACTATTCCGAAGTTCCGAAGAACGTTGCTGAGGAGATCATCTCCCGCCGCGCGAAGAACTAAGGAAATTTATAAAAGGTCTTGAAATCTGTACGATTTCTTGATACAATGCAAGTAACTAATTTATTTGTTCTGAAATAAAGGAGGAAATTCACAATGGCAAAGGCAAAATTCGAAAGAAACAAGCCCCACGTAAACATTGGTACCATCGGTCACGTTGACCATGGTAAAACCACTTTGACTGCTGCTATCACCAAGGTGTTGGCTATGAAAGGTAATGCTGACTTTACCGATTATGCAAACATCGATAAGGCTCCCGAGGAGCGCGCACGTGGTATCACAATCAACACCTCTCACGTTGAGTATGAGACCGACAACCGTCACTATGCTCACGTTGACTGCCCCGGCCACGCTGACTATGTTAAAAACATGATCACCGGCGCTGCGCAGATGGATGGTGCTATCCTCGTTTGCTCCGCTGCTGACGGCCCCATGCCGCAGACCCGTGAGCACATCCTGCTGTCCCGCCAGGTCGGCGTTCCGAACATCGTTGTGTTCATGAACAAAGTTGACCAGGTTGACGACGAAGAACTGCTCGAATTGGTCGAGATGGAAATCCGCGACCTGCTCTCCGAGTATGAATTCCCGGGCGACGATATTCCGATTGTCAAAGGTTCTGCTTTGGCTGCTTTGGAATGCGCTTCTCAGGACATCACCGACGCTGCTTATGCGCCGATTCTCGAACTCATGGACGCTGTTGATAGCTATATCCCCAGCCCCGAGCGCGACGATGCGAAACCCTTCTTGATGCCTGTTGAAGACGTGTTCACCATCACCGGCCGTGGTACTGTTGCTACCGGTCGTGTGGAGCGTGGCCGTTTGAACATGTCCGAAGAAATCGAAATCGTTGGTTTGAAAGAAGAAACCACCAAGACCGTTGTTACCGGTATCGAAATGTTCCGTAAACTGCTCGACTACGCTGAGGCTGGCGATAACGTCGGCGTTCTGCTCCGTGGCGTGCAGCGTACCGACATCGAACGTGGTCAGGTTCTCTGCAAACCCGGTTCTATCAACCCGCACACCAAATTCCATGGCCAGGTTTACATCCTGTCCAAGGACGAAGGCGGCCGTCATACTCCGTTCTTCAACAACTATCGTCCGCAGTTCTATTTCCGTACCACTGACGTGACCGGTGTTATCAACCTGCCCGCTGGTGTGGAAATGTGCATGCCTGGCGATAACGTCGAAATGGACGTTGAGCTGATTACCCCCATCGCTATCGAGGAAGGCCTCCGCTTCGCTATCCGTGAAGGCGGCCGTACCGTCGGTTCCGGTGTTGTTTCCAAAATCAACGAATAATTTCGTATAACGGAAACGGTTATCACTGATTAAAAAATGTCCTGCCAAGAAATTGGCAGGACATTTTTTTATTGTACACAGAACACTTGACTTTTTGCGTGAAAACAGAGATAATGATATATATCTGTATTTGGAATGGGGGCAAACGGCAATGACGGTTGGTCAGCAATTATTTTTTCTGTTGCGATTGGCTGTAAAAGGTGAAAAAGCGGTCACAGACGAGCCGTTTGATATCCCCGCGTTGACAGTTGAAGCGGAACGCCACGGGGTACAGGGGATGCTGTATTTTGGCTTGGTGGCGGCGGGAGTGGATAAGCAAGACCCGCAAATGCGTACTTTGTTCCGCTGGGTTGGGCACGATATTTTTATCACCGAGAACCAATTTGATGAAGTGAAAGCGGTGCTCTCTGCTTTTGAGCGGGAGGGTATTGCGTATATGCCTCTGAAAGGCATGGTGTTGCGGGACATATATCCCAGCCCCGATATGCGGGCGATGGGGGATATGGATATTTTGGTGAAAACCGCACAATTCCCACAGATTGATGCTGTTATGCGTGCGTTGGGATTTACCTTTGATAAGGAAAGTGCGCACGAATATATCTGGAAAAATAACTTTTTAACATTGGAATTGCACAAAGGGTTGTTTGCTTCGTATGAAACGGATTTATATGCCTTGTTCGGAGATGGTTGGCAACTTGCAAAACCGATCGAGCAAAGCAGCCGCTTTGTGTTATCTCCCGAGGACCAATTTATTTATGTTTTTTTGCATTTTTTAAAACATTATCGCAATAGCGGCATTGGTTTGCGACATTTAACGGATATCGTGGTGTTGTTGCACAAGGGTGATATTACCGATTTTGCCTATATAGAACAGTGCTTTAAAAAACTTGGCGTTTTGAAGTTTTACAGACATGTTTTGGATGCTGTTTCTGCTTGGTTAGAGGGTACACCCGCCACGCCGCAGGCAGCCTCTATTTTGCAAACCGTTTATACCAACGGGAAATACGGCACAGCCCAATCTTCCGATACCGCCGACCTGGAACGTAACGCGCGTTCGGTGAAATTTGCGCGATTTTGGTACGTGTGGGAATTGTTATTCCCATCCGTAGAAAATATGCAGTTGCAGTATCCGCTGTTAAAAAAGATGCCGTTTTTGCTTGCTTTCATGTGGATTGTACGGTGGGTGGATATTCTGTTACATCGTCGTGAAGCAATTGAAACACGCGCCAAGCAACTGCAAACGGTATCGTTGGAAGACATTGAGAACAAACGAGAGGCTTTACGGTTTGTGGATTTAAAACCTGCATCTGAAATCATAAGGTGACACAAGTAATTCGAGTCTTAAAATAAAAGGTTGTGTGAACGGTCTGTTCACACAACCTTTTATTTTTATAAAGAGATAACCCCTAAATGCTCTAATAAAATTTTGAGTCCCAGCAACATTAAAATACACCCACCCGCAAGAGAAGCGCTGGTACGCCATTTACTGCCGAACAGGTTGCCGAGTTTCACGCCCAGTGTTGAAAGGATAAAGGTAATCACACCGATAGCGGTACAAGCGAACAGCACTTGTGCGATTGATTGCAACAAGAATGCAAAGGTGATACCGACGGCGAGCGCATCAATGGAGGTGGCAATTGCGAGGGTGAACATCATACGCGGATGCAGCGATGCATCCGCATCTTCTTCCGTTGAGAACGCTTCTTTTATCATATTCGCACCGATAAACCCAAGCAGGATAAAGGCAAGCCAATGGTCAAAAGCGGTGATATACTTTTCGAACGTGGCGCCAAGCAGAAACCCGAGCAGAGGCATCAGCGCCTGAAACCCACCGAACCAAGCACCCACTGTGCAAGCGCTTTTTATGTGCGCTTTCGGCATAGCGAGACCTTTGCAAACGGCAACGGCAAAAGCGTCCATAGACAGTCCGACTGCCAATAATAATAATTCTAAAATAGACATACAATATAACACCCCTATCCAGATTACAGTACCATACTCTCCTGTTGTTTGCAACAGAAATTTGTAACGAATTGGTAAAGAATGGGATGGGTTGCTTGACTTTTTGTGCGTGCGATTTATACTGAATATAGAGGGAGGCATGACTATGCGCGAGAGAAAATCAAAACAGCGTCGTTTGGTTTGGCGGGATTTGAAATCGGAAATCAAACAAAACAAAGCGACATTTGTTGTGTATATTGTGTTACGCGTACTGGTGATTGCCGCGATGGTGTTGTCACTGTTCCGCAGAGATTATGAGAATTTGTTTGTGTGCACGCTGTCACTGATTTTATTTTTGGTGCCCGCTTTTTTAGAGAAAAACCTTGGCATTTCCTTGCCGTCGGTGCTGGAAATTATTATTCTTTTGTTCATTTTTGCCGCGGAGATTTTAGGAGAAATGAACAGCTTTTATATCAAATATGCTTTTTGGGATACCATGTTGCATACGATAAACGGTTTTTTGTTCGCGGCGGTGGGATTTGCACTGGTAGACATTTTAAACCGCAACGAGCGGGTGAAATTCACGCTGTCTCCGCTGTTTGTCGCGATTGCGGCGTTTTGCTTTTCTATGACCATTGGTGTTTTTTGGGAGTTTTTCGAATGGGGAGTCGATATACTGCTACACACTGATATGCAAAAAGATACCGTGATACATTCTATTACCAGCGTGATGTTGGACGCCACCAACAGCAACATCCCCATCACCATTTCGGATATAGGGGATATGGTTGTAAATGGGCAGTCGCTGGGACTTGGCGGGTATCTGGATATAGGACTGCACGATACCATGAAAGATATGTTTGTCAATTTTATTGGCGCGTTTGTATTCAGCATTATTGGATTTTTCTATGTCAAAAATCGCGGTAAAGGTAAATTTGCGGCACTGTTCATACCACGCCTCAAAAAAGAGAAAGAAACGGAAAAATAAATAAAACAGATGAGGACTTGGGGTGCACTCCGTAAGGAAGTACACCCCAGTTATATTGGCCACAGGCGAGTTATATTGCTTCGCAGTTATATTTGGACTTCGTCCAAGTGATATTGCCTTTGGCAGTTTTAGAGGCGAATATAATATCACTGAAATCGTAAGGTTTCAATATCACTTTTGCCTTTAGGCAAAAATATCACTGCAAACCTTTAGTTTGCAATATCACTTTACCTTTCTCAAAGCATGTAACCCACTATGACACTTTCAGTTATTGAAAGTGTGATTTTTCTATGCATAGAAAAACGGAGACAACTTCTTTATGAAGTGTCTCCGTTTCCTCATCTGTTTTATTTATGTATTATTCTTCGTCGCGTTCCCAGTTATGCCAGACGTTTTGCACGTCGTCGTTGTCTTCTAACATATCCAGCAGTTTTTCCATTTTTTCCGCCATAGCGGGGTCGTCGATTGCAGAGAATACGTCGGGCACCATTTCCACTTCTGCGGAAACGAAGGTGTATCCGTGTTCTTCCAAGGCGTCGCGTACAGCCGAGAAGTCTTCCGGCTCGGTTTGGATTTCAAAAATTTCGCCGTCAGCATTGAAGTCGGTAGCACCCGCTTCCAAGGCTTGTTCCATCAAGGTATCTTCATCAACCCCGTCTGCTTCAATGGCAAGAATGCCTTTTTTATTGAACATAAAGGACACGCAACCCGTTTGGCCGAGATTGCCGCCGCATTTATCAAAATAGTGACGCATTTCACCCGCGGTGCGGTTGCGGTTATCGGTCAGGGTTTCTACAATCACGGCGATACCGCAGGGGCCGTAGCCTTCATATTGTAATGCTTCATACGAATCGGCGTTGCTTTCACCCGCCGCTTTTTTGATGATGCGGTCGATATTATCGTTGGGCACGTTATTCGCTTTTGCTTTGGCGATAGCGTCTTTTAATCTGGAATTGTTGGCGGGGTCCGCACTGCCGCCCTCTTTGACGGCAACCGCAATTTCACGTCCCATTTTGGTGAAAATTTTCGCTTTCTGACCGTCTGTTTTTTCTTTTTTACGTTTAATATTACTCCATTTGGAATGTCCGGACATATTGAAAACTCCTTTTATACATACTGTGAATTATTGTAGCACAGTTTACGTTTTGGTGCAAGTGTTGTTTTGCGGGTGAAAAACTTCAAAAAGAATAACGGCAATAAGTGCTGAAAGGCTCAGAAAGAATGCCGCGGTAATCACTGTAAAAGCGCCGGTTCCCATGCTGTTTAACAGCGCAGAAATATAGTCTTTAAGCAGTCCGTCGGCTAAACTCAACCGTTCCATGAACGGATTTGCGCGCAATAATACACCACAAAGGAACAATGGCGATGTGATAATAAAAGCACTACCCGCCAGCAAGCGTAATCCGCGCAGCTTTTGAGCGCGGTAACACAGCAACAGTGCAGCGCCTGACAGTAGTGTGAGTACTGCAAAAGGCAGTGCCAAGCGTCGCATATAGGCAATATACACGTACACGGTATTCAGCGGCACACCTTTTTTGCTTGCCAGTTCTTTTAAAGTCGTATACAGACTTTGCGGGAAAAAGGCAAGTGCGTCGGTGATAGACGCCTGCAAATCAGCATATGCGTCGGTACGGTCTGCCTCCAAAGCAGCGATATCATTATCGTATTGCGCGGGGGTGATGGTATCACACACCACTTTATACAATGCTTCGGAAGAGAACGTGAGTTTTATCGTATCGGTGTCATTTTCCAGCAGATGCCGACTGATGCCGTTGGTGTAGTATTGCAACAGGGGGGTGATATCCTCTTTTGTAACAGCACCCAGAATGACAGACGTTTCAATGTTTACGATGCTTTGCAGGTTTGAAACGTCGTTTTCGATGACTGTCATCGCGCTGTCATAAAACCCTTGACGGTGCAACGTGTTTTGTACCGATTGCACACGAAACATAAAAAACATAGCGGTACAAAGCAGAGTGGCAAGCAGGGATAGACAGAACAGTGTCGTGAGGGTTACTTTCAAAAATTGTTTCATCTGAAATCTACCCCCGATACTTTGCTGCAACGCAAACCGATGCGTTGGCGTCGATACCCCAGCCCGCGAGGATAGCAAGTATACAGCAACAATTGTTCCTGCTCGGTTTGCTCGGTTACGATATGGTCGTCGGTGGTTTCAAACAGGAAAATCTCGTCAACGCGGTAGACGTATTCGCCGTATACCGTGTGCATACGAACGGTGTAGCCTACCTGCATATCTTCCAGACAATAGAACTGTTTGTTGCAGTGTGCGGATAAGACGATTTTTCCGCCCTCTCCGCAAAAGGCAGAGCCATAGTATTTGCCGACACCGCGCTTCAAATTGGCATCATCGTCGCCGACATATACCGGCGCATCGTTGATGGAGGCATCCGGCAATTCATCCACCGACATAGTTGCCCATTTATCTCCCCACCGCATAATAGGCAGAGAAGAGAGCGGGGCGGTTTCACCGGTTAGGACGGTTGTTTGCACCTCGGTATCGGTATAGCCGGAAAATTCGGGTGCTTTGAAAAAGGCGGTCAAAAACGAGTTTTGTGCCGCTTGGCGTATGAGCGCGGTGCCGCAAAAGGCAAGACCGAGCATTGCGAAAAACACCAATAGATAAGGTAAGGCAAGCAGAAATAACTGCTTGCCTTTCATTTTCGCGTTTTTGGATAAAACGAATTTTTTCATATGCAGGATTTGCGTACTTTATTGGAGAGAACTGCTGCGCCTGTCAGTAATATACAGCTCAAAGCGACCATGCATACATATAAAACCGGATTGTTGTCGCCGGTCTTTTTCACAACGTCACCATCGTAGCTGTAAACAATCTTGTTGTTAGCGTCATACACCGTAAATACGTTGTCGTTAACATGCTTGGGGTCTTTGCTCGGCGTAAAGGTGTAGTGCATATTAAGGATATCGCACGCTTCGTCGATGAATCCCAATACAGCTGCAATTTCCGCGCTGGTGTAGTCATGCGCCTGATTACCTTTGTCTTCCAATTTTAAATCAACAAACTTTTGCGCAACCACATACAATTCATTTAATTGCTCGTCGGTAACATCGGTGGTGCGCATCAAATTTTTGATGTCGCCGGCGATATGTTTATAAATATTTGAGGTGCTAACCAGCGAGACTAAATCGTCTTTGGTATACTGTTTTGCGGAGACGGTAAACGTGCCCATACCCAGCGCTGCAATCAGTAAAAGAGAAAGGAAAAGTATTGTAATTTTTTTCAAAACAATCACCCTTTTTATAATAGTATACATAGTATAACACGAACAGAAAAGAAAATCAACACCTTTTACACAAAGTGTAAAAGGTGTTGATTTTTGCTTATAAGTATTCGCGCGTATTTTAATGAAACTCAGCGGAAAATCTGTATCACAAAATCTAATTCGAGTTTGAATGTTTTGGCTAGCGTAAGACGGTTTTGCCGTTTAAATAGTTATTACATTGTTCGATAACAAATTCCACGTCACTGGTTTTCACCTGATATTTTTCACCGCTGCTGAGGATGGCGGCGCACAAATTACCGGTGGTTTCATAAAATTTTCCGGTTAAAACCGGAGCCGTTTCACCGGTGCGGTAAATGGAGAATTCCAGTTTAGTCGGCGTGTTGCTCACTTCTTGCGACAAAGAGGTGTAACGCTTAATATTCATAAAGTCATTCATCAGATAGCGGAAATCCATCGTATCCAGCGTTTTACCGTCAGCGATGACAGTCATGTTCTTTTCATTGTCATCAATGTTGGGGTAGTGGGTGAGCTGGAATTCGGTGACTTTACCGTCTATGGTGATTTGGAATTTGCTGATAGTGGTGATGTCTTCCAAGAATAACAGCTTATCCGCGAAATCATCATATCCCATATCCGCAAAAGCCATTTGTGTGGAATTTACCAGATATACAATCGGCACGTCGTCTATCATCACGTAGTAATTTTCATTGGGTGCTTCACTGATACGGATGGTATGGTCGATTAAATCTTTATGGGTGGTCTTGGATACCGTGTTACCATTTTCGTCAGTCTCGGAAGTGGTGGTGCGTTTTGCCAACGTGAAGGTAAGGGTGGACCATGGTTCATCTAAACCATATTCTTTCAAATCCGCATCGGTGGGGTACGCCTTGACGACAGAGGAAGCGGTTAACGAAGTAAAGGCTTTCAAATCGGTATCGTATTTGGCGTTGGAACCTTTTATAGCGGGCTCTGTGATAATATAATTGTAATAAATATACGTGTTACTGTCCTCGGAAGTGACTAAGCGGAAAGCGAAGGGATTATCTTTCCGCAAGGTGCCGCCAAGCGACATTCTTCTCAACACAATGTCCGATTCTTCTTTTTCATTTGCCGCGATTTCCGGTTTTGAGAAAACGGTGGTGCTGACATATTTGAGTGCATCTTGCATGAGAATAGATACACTGTCAATATCTAAAATATACAGATGCATACTATCCTTTTCACGCATATAACAGCCGCTTTGGTCGGGCGCCATATCACCAATTTCAAACACTTTTTTAGAGTTGTCGTGATAGGTCACAGATACTGTCAATTGCGGGGTGTCCAGCCCGTATTCTTTCAGGTCGGAAACTTCTCCGATATCGTCCGCTGCAATCAATTTGGTGAGTAAATCTTCCAGCGCGTTCATATTGACGGTATGCACCGCCAACTCTTCATATCCTTTTGCGAACAGCTGGCCCTCTTTATTGATAACTTCAACTTTTTGGGTTTCGCTTTCAAAAGTGGCAGAAGAAATCTCACACGCTACCGTTTCATCGGTCTTGTCAAACAACGTTACGGTGGTATCCGTTTCGAGTGTGGTATCTTCTTTCTCTTTTTTAGGGAAAACGAACAACAATAACACAATTGCAATGGCGAGCACCGCAAAAGCCGCAACAAGGGAGATAATCAAGGTGCGTTTTTTCTTTTGTTTGCTGCCTTCTATATCTTCAACGGTGCGGAAAGTGGGGTTGAGGAAGGCGAGCAGAGGGTCGTTCGCCTCTTGCCCATTTAACATTTCCTGTTCTTCTTCGTCATCGGGCAACGCGTCGGTCATAATCAGTTGGGGTACCTGTTGTGTTGCGTCCTTTTCCTCTGTAACAAGGGATTCGTTTTGGTCGTTGATGTTTTTTTCGAAATCCGAACTCATAAGTGCCTCCTTTTGAGGAATACCACTAAACCTGTAATCAACAGGGCAAGCGGTAATAAAATGGTAAATACGCCGAGTCCTAAGAAGATTTGCGTAGTGGTAGAGAAGCTGATGGTTTCAGTTGCAAGAGATTTCGAAGAAATATTAACCTTGTTGCCCATGCCGGTGATAGCAGTCATACTATCTAACAGCAATTCCTCGTTTGCAGTGGTGCTCATAGAGGTAAACACTTCGTGAGAGAGATATGCACTGCCGCAAACAGCGACTTTTGTAACGGTAGTGGTTTGCAGAGCGTTCTGGAAGTTTTCTTTTACGGCAATTGCCATACCCACGATGGTACCGTTATAGGTGCTACCTTCCGGTTGGGCATACTCTTCGCTGCTGACGCTATGAACGTCAACAATGCGTGCTTGCTCGGAGAAACTCAGCAGATTGACGCTATACTGGGTGCTCTCGTCGGTTTTTGCTTCCCAGTGCGGGATAATTTGACGGGAATAACCTGCAATAACCTCTGTACCGGCGCTGTTAACAGCATATTCCGTGTCTTGGATGGTTGCAAAAGCATAGTACGGATTATAGGCGTAGATTTTGTTGAGGTCCTGCTCATAAACCAAGTTATCGGTGACCTCTAAACCATATTCCACCTGCAAGAATTCATACAGATTGGGGCAGTCGGCATACGCATCGACATACACCAGCAGATTGCGACCTTCTTTGCCGTCGTTGAGCAACCAGGAGCGTAAGCGTTGTAACGCATCGGTGGTGTAATCCTTGGTGGGTGCAGGAATAATGAGACAGGTTGTGTTGGTGTTGATTTCTGCAGAGCGGGTGAAATCCACCGTTTCCACATCATAGCCGTTGAGCTCATACACTTTTCGCAGACTCTCTATAGCTGTGCTATCTTCAGAGAAGCCGGTCGCTAAAGTAATCACCTGTGCGTTTGTGCTTTGTACGGCTTTCAATTTGGTGGCGAGCGTTTGTTCCACAAGCGATTCAATATTCAAAACGCCCGAGGAATAATATTCGCTGACATCGTAAGTAAACAAACCTTCTGAAATATTGACAACCTTGCTTTGGTCGTCGCAGATAAAGAGAATATCTCCCTGTAGAATAGCATCATCGCTTTTGTACTGGCTGTATTGGGATACGGCGGCGGGGTTGCGGTTCATATCAATGTAAGTGGTGGTGACTTTGCCATCGGTGAGGGTTTCATACTGCTTGGTAGCATTGTAAAATTGGGATAATACCGTGGAAAGTTGCGACATGCCGCCGGTCACTTCCAATGAATCGCTGGATTGCACGTTGGCAAAGGTATCCTCCGAAGCAAATACCACGATTTGA
>JAZOCQ010000122.1:0-7216 GCA_045596565.1 Acutalibacteraceae bacterium | reverse complement strand
TACCGCAGTTTACCACCCTCTTTTGTACGGGATATGATTTTAAAAGCGCCCGGTAAGGATATGATGAACATTCTCTCCCGCTGTGTGCTGGCTTTATATGCATACGACGAAAATCCCGATGACATCTCAGTAGCAAATGTACTGCGCCAATGCATGCAACTTATCGCTGTTTTTCCACTGTTAGGGGTATACAGTTATCATTCCTATCAGCATTATCATCAGGATAAAAGTCTGTTTATCCATCTGCCCAAGTCTGAACTTTCCACAGCAGAAAATTTATTACACATACTGCGTGAAGACGGCCAATATACCCATTTAGAAGCAAAAATCCTCGACCTTGCCATGGTACTGCACGCAGAACACGGCGGCGGTAACAATTCCACCTTTACGACCCATGTGGTCACTTCCTCCGGTACCGATACCTATTCGGCAGTCGCCGCGGCACTCGGCTCACTCAAAGGTCCCCGCCACGGCGGTGCCAACATTAAAGTGGTGCGGATGTTTGACGATATGAAAGCCAATATTGATACCACTAATACCGCTGCCATAAAAGAGTATCTGGCAAAATTGCTGGATAAACAGGTATTTGACCGCGCGGGTCTTATCTACGGGTTCGGCCACGCCGTATATTCCCTCTCCGACCCGCGTGCCGATGTGTTGATGCAGTGCGCCAAGGAATTATCCATCGAAAAAGGGCGTGAGGATGAGTACGCTTTGTATGAAACCGTTGCAAAACTGGCACCCGAAATCATTGCGGAAAAGCGCAAAATGTATAAAGGCGTCAGCGCCAACGTGGACTTCTATTCGGGACTTATCTACCGTATGCTGGAATTACCGTATGAACTCTACACCCCGCTGTTTGCCATTTCGCGCATTGCAGGCTGGAGTGCCCATCGTATCGAAGAAATCCAGAATGCAGGCAAAATCATCCGCCCGGCATATATCAACGTCAAAGAAGCCTGTGCCTATGTGCCGTTAAAAGAGCGTTGATGCATAGCGTACACTCAGCAGGTGAAAAGTGAATAGTGAAAAAGTAAAAAAACCGTTCTCGCAAGAGAACGGTTTTTTTGGCTGAGAAAGGTAGAATCGAACCAGCACGGGCAGAGTCAAAGTCTGCTGTCCTACCACTAGACTACATCCCAATATGAAATCTGTCTTTCGACAGATTGTTATTTAAGTGGGGTGGAAGATGGGACTCGAACCCACGGTCTCCAGAGCCACAATCTGGCGCTTTAACCAACTAAGCTACATCCACCATATGGCGCGCCTGAAGGGACTCGAACCCCTGGCCCTCTGCTTAGAAGGCAGATGCTCTATCCAGCTGAGCTACAGGCGCATGTTTGACGCCCTCAGGCGTGATTGACTTGGAGCGGGTGATGGGAATCGAACCCACACAACCAGCTTGGAAGGCTGGGGTTCTACCACTGAACTACACCCGCAAATCAAAGCAGTGTCTATATTACCATACCCACTTCGTTCTGTCAAGCAAATTCGGGGATTTTTATTCTTTTTTTCGTAATGATATAGCCTCTATGAGCGGAAGGTGCTGTGTGAAATCATAAATACGAATATCGGTATCGGCATTTCGGACAAAAAGCGTATACACCTCCCCTGCGGTTTGCGTTGCCGATATATACTGTGCAAACAAATCTGTATGCAAAGCGGCAATGATATCACCGCCTTGCGCATCCGTTGCCACTGCATACAATAAATCCGGCACTTGATTGCCTGATACGTTCACTTGTCCCGCGGGAAACGTCACCTGTAACCCCGCCATATCGGTATAGGTGTATGCTTGCGGCAGATATATACTTGTGTATATACCACTTTCGACTAACATATCCCGTAACCCCTCAAAAGATACGGCGGCATAGTAAGACGCTTGTACTAACGCACGCACTCCCTCCCCGCCCGCATCACGGAATATCTCCATCGCCTGCGGCGTAGTTTTATCAGAAAACTCGATTTCCCCCGACGGTTTAATCTCCATAAGGGTGATATATACCGTCTCTTTTTCATGCAGTATACACGCAACCCGTAACGGCTCCGACAGCGGCAGTCCCTCAACCCGCACGCTGTTTCCCGTTCCCGTTTTGGACTCTCCCGCCTGCTGCACTGCGCGAAAATGGTTGGCTGCCAACGCACCCACCAATAGCAAAGCAGACACCACAAGCGGCAGCAACACCGTTATTCCCTTTCCCGCCAAACACTCTTTTAACCGCAATTTGCACATATATGTCACCCTCCATTATATATGGTATATATATGTACGAAAAAAAAGAATAAAAAATTTTTAAAAAAGTATTGACAAATTTAAAACTTTGAATTATTATAATGTTGTAATCATTCAAAAAAGGAGTGAGCGCTATGACGGAACAGAAAACCGTAGAAATTTTAAAAGCAAAAGGGCTACGGCCCACCGCACAGCGCGTGGCGATGTATCAGTATTTACTGACACATCCCGAACACCCCTGTGCTGAAGTGATTCACGAAAACCTGCCTTTCCCCTGTTCTCTGATGACCATCTACAATACGATGGATGCTCTCATTGAGGCGGGGCTTGTGCGACTGGTGACCATTGAACCCGGTGTTAAACGGTTTGATGCAAACGCCGACGAGCACGGACATTTCCGTTGTAAACAATGTGGAACAGTTTATGATTTCCCATTTTCCGCGGAAAATATGCAGGTGTCGCATTTAGACGGCTTTCAGATAGCGGACCACGATGTATATTGCACCGGTATCTGCCGCAACTGTGTAACAAAAAAATATTAATTTTTGGAGGAAAACATTATGAAAAAGTATGTATGCTCTGTCTGTGGTTATGTTCATGAAGGCGACCTGCCGGAAGGTTTCACCTGCCCGCAGTGCAAGGTTCCCGCTTCTAAATTCAAAGAGGTTGGCGGTGCAGAAAAAACTTGGGCTGCCGAGCACGTTGTCGGCGTAGCAAAAGGCGTAGATGAGCGCATCATCGAAGGCTTGCGTGCAAACTTCGAAGGCGAGTGCTCCGAGGTCGGCATGTATCTCGCCATGGCGCGTGTAGCACATCGCGAAGGGTATCCGGAAATCGGTCTTTACTGGGAAAAAGCCGCCTACGAAGAGGCAGAGCACGCCGCTAAATTTGCGGAGCTGCTGGGTGAAGTGGTGACCGACTCCACCAAAAAGAACCTCGAAATGCGTGTAGAAGCCGAAAACGGCGCTACCATGGGCAAATTCGAACTCGCCAAATTGGCAAAAGAATTGGGCCTGGACGCCATCCATGACACCGTGCATGAAATGGCACGCGATGAGGCTCGACATGGTAAGGCATTTGAGGGACTTCTCAACCGTTATTTTAAGTAATATCTGGAGGTGATTTCATGAAGAAAGCAAAAAAATATATTTATCCTTTTATTTTTTCTTTAAGTTTTTTTATTTTTTATTTTATTTTAGTAATTATTATAAACTCTATGGATTTTGGCGAAGGTTATGGTGGACTCGGCCTCTTCCTATTGCTCATACTGCTATGGATATTAATAGTGATACCTTTTTATGGTTTCAAATATAGCAAACTTATTTGTGAAGAAAAGCGGAAATTTTTATTTATCATTTACAATTCACTTGTGGTTTCTCTTTGTTATACAGGACCTTTTATGAGTGAAGGTTCTTTAAATATTATTGTTAAAATTGCCATTGCTCTTTTCGGTTGGGTGGCAGTTTGCACGTATGTTTCGTATCTCATACGAATAAATACTACTAAAGAACCGTCCCAAAACGATTCAAACGAAGCTGAAGTATAAGCTCAATTTCAAGTGATGTGAAGATTTAGCAAATAGCCATTTTGATAAAACCGTATATTTCCACATATATGAGAAATACTATCACAAAGGAGATGAACGTATGAAAAAATATATCTGTCCTTGCGGATATGCGTACGACCCCGCTGTAGGCGACCCGGATAACGGCGTTGCCGCCGGCACGGCTTGGGAAGACGTACCTGCTGATTGGGTCTGCCCCGTCTGTGGTTTGGGCAAAGACGCTTTCGAAGAAGCGTAAAGAAACCAAAAAAACACGCACAGTTCTTTGAACTGTGCGTGTTTTTTTGATTATTCTTCAAAACCGTTGGGATTTTGCGTTTGCCAACGCCACGTGTCGCGGCACATATCTTCAAGGTTTTTCTCTGCCACCCAATGCAGTTTTTCTTTCGCTTTTGCAGGGTCGGAATAGCAGGTTGCCACGTCGCCGGGACGGCGCGGGACAATCTTATACGGCACGGGAACACCGTTAACTTTTTCAAAGGTTTTCACCAAATCCAACACACTGCTGCCGGTGCCGGTACCGAGGTTGAACACCTCTGCCCCACTGTTTTTGAGCGCATAGCCTACCGCTTTCACGTGACCTTTCGCCAAATCCACCACGTGGATATAGTCACGAACGCCGGTGCCGTCGGGGGTATCGTAATCGTCGCCAAATACCGACAAAAACTCTCGTCTGCCGATGGCAACCTGTGACACGTACGGCATCAAGTTGTTGGGAATACCGTTGGGGTTTTCGCCGATGCGACCGCTGATATGCGCGCCAATGGGGTTAAAGTACCGCAACAGCACTACACTCCACTCGCTGTCCGAGATGCAGACGTCTTTTAGGATTTCCTCAATGAAATATTTGGTGCGGCCGTACGGATTGGTGCAGTCACCGGTTTTATAGGTTTCCAGTAACGGCGACGGATTGGACATACCGTAAACGGTAGCGGAAGAACTGAAAATAATACGTTTGCAACCATATTCCGCCATCACCTGACACAATGTCACGGTGCCGCTGATGTTGTTATCATAATACGTAAGCGGTTTTTCTACCGACTCACCAACCGCTTTCAAACCTGCAAAGTGGATGACCGCTTCAATGGTGTGCTTTTCAAAAATGTTGCGTAAGCCCGCCGCGTCACGAATATCACACTCATAAAACGGGAACTCCTTACCTGACAACTCCTTGACACGCTTCAAAGCAATGGGGTTAGAGTTGTAGTAATTATCCAGTACCACAATATCATAACCGGCTTCCAACATTTCAATACAAGTATGCGAACCGATAAATCCGCAACCGCCCGTAATAAGTATTGCCATTTTCATTCCTCCGTTGTATAATATATATGTCTTGCTTTTATTATAGCAGTTTTTATATGAATAGCAAGAGATTTTTGTTGCAAAAATACCGATTTTTATGAAGGAGAATACATATGCAAAATCAAAAACCTACTCTCGTGATTATGGCGGCAGGTATGGGAAGCCGTTTCGGCGGATTAAAGCAATTGACCCCTGTCGGTCCCGCAGGCGAACTGATTATTGATTATTCCATCCACGATGCACTCGCTGCGGGTTTCGGCGATGTCGTTTTTGTCATTAAACACGCCATTGAGGACGCTTTCAAAGAGAATATCGGCAACCGCATTGAAAAATATGCGCCCGTGCAGTATGTGTATCAAGAATTGGACAAGTTGCCCGACGGCTTCACCGTCCCCGAAGGCCGAGAAAAGCCCTGGGGTACCGGACACGCCGTGTTGTGCTGTAAAAACGTTATCAAAGGCGCTTTTGCGGTTATTAACGCCGACGACTACTACGGTATTGAAGGCTTCCGCTTGCTCGCCGATTTCCTCAAAAAACCGCAAGATGGTGATAAAAAGCATCTTGCCATGGCGGGATATATGTTGGAAAACACTTTGACCGAAAACGGCTACGTTTCCCGCGGCATTTGCGAAACCGACCAAAACGGCAAACTCACCTCTCTGGTAGAACGCACCCATATCGAATTAAAAGACGGTGTACCGATGTATACCGAAGACGACGGCAAAACCTGGGTGAAATTGCCCGCGGGTTGCCCCGTTTCCATGAATTGCTGGGCGTTCCCCGCCGGTTCTTTGGAAACCTTTGAACAACAGTTCATTGCTTTTCTCAAAGAAAACGGCACCGCACTGAAATCCGAATTTTATCTGCCATCGGTTGTTAATTACATGATGGAAAGCGGCATGGCGGATGTCACCGTTTTAACCACCCCCGACAAATGGTACGGTATGACCTATTCCGCTGACCTGCCCGCCGTGCGTGCCGCTCTTGCCGATATGGCGAAAAGCGGTATTTATGCCGAGAATTTGTGGGACAGATAATTGACAATTAAGGCACAAATATAGTATACTAAAAGGAGATACACTATGCGCGTTATCACAGGTATTGCCCGCGGCTGTCGTTTGGAAACGTTGTCGGGTGAAACCACCCGCCCCACTGCAGAGCGTGTCAAAGAAGGTTTATTCTCTGCAATACAATTTGATTTGCCGGGACGGCGCATATTGGACCTGTTTGCGGGTTGTGGACAATTAGGTATCGAGGCGCTCAGCCGCGGTGCTGCTTCATGCGTGTTTGTGGACCGCAACAAAGCTGCGACGGATATTATTAAACGCAACGTGCAAGCGGCAAAACTGGCAGATAAAGTGCAGATACTCACCACCGACGCACTCGCCTATATCGCCCGTACTTCCGATATATACGACGTTATCTTATTGGACCCGCCATACGCATCTGATTTGTTACTACCGTCGTTGGAAGCGGCTGCGCAAAAAATCGCCGCAGGCGGGTTGGCAGTATGCGAAAGCGACCAAACCGAACAATTACCCGCATCCGTCGGCAGTCTGCAACTATATCGCACCTACCGTTACGGACGGGTGTGCATCACCGTCTATCGCAGAAAGGATTGACTGCATGAAAATCGCTGTTTGTCCCGGCAGTTTTGACCCTGTCACCCACGGACATCTCGACATTATCACACGCGCTTCGGAATTGTTTGATAAAGTGATTGTGGTGGTGATGCCCAACGCGGCGAAATCCCCTATTTTTACAAAAGAAGAACGTGTGGATTTCTTAAAACGCTGTACCGCAGAACTTCTCAACGTAGAAATTGAGAGTTTTGACGGGTTACTTGCCGATTATGTGAAAGAGAAAAAAGCCATTGCCATTGTCAAAGGCTTACGCGCCGTTTCGGATTTCGAATACGAGTTCCAGATGGCGCTCACCAACCGTAAACTTTGCCCACAAGCGGAAACCGTCTTTTTCACTACCAAAGCGGAACACATGTATTTGTCGTCCAGCTTGGTGCGTCAAGTCGCCACCCTCGGTGCGGATATTACCGAATTTGTTCCGGCTTGCATTTTGCCGGATATCGTAAACAAAATCAGAAAGGAACGTATGTA
>JAZOCQ010000121.1:0-9864 GCA_045596565.1 Acutalibacteraceae bacterium | reverse complement strand
GATTTAGAGGAAATGGTGTACGTTTCGGTCAATCCGTCGGGGTGTGTCGCGCGAGTCACGGTCAATAAGCGCGACCCCGCGCCCGATATTACGGATTTTCACAATAATTTCTCCAACCTCGTCGCTGCGAGAGATGGTACTATTCTCTCCACCGACGTACACAGCGGGCAAACCGCCGTCAGAGTCGGTGAGGGGGTAAGCGCGGGTACGCTGCTGGTAAGCGGGACGGTGGAAAGCGCCGCGGGCAACCTGTATTTACGGCGGGCAAGCGGGAAAATCATCGCCGAAACTTCCCGTACGCTCTCGGTTTTCGTTCCCTTTACCGAACAACAACTGCAACCCTTAAACGCGGCGGTAGACCGCGTGTATTTTCGATTTTTAAAGTGGGATATCCCGCTCTTTTCCGCAATCGAATTGCCGGACACCTACCGCGTTGAAAAAACCGCACATTTACCCAAATCAAACGGATTAACCTTGCCTATTGGATGGTTACACGAACGGTATACCCGTTTAGAGCCCGCCACCGTCACCCACTCGGGAACCGAAGCAAAAACGCTCGCCGCGCAACAACTGGAACAGCAGTTGCTAAGCCTCGCAAATGCGGGGGTTGAGGTGACCGAAACACTGCAAACAGTCGAACAAATGACACAAGACGGTGTCACCGTCACCCTCACACTGCGGTGCGTGGAAGATATTGCAAAAGAAGTGCCGTTACAGTTTGCCGAGAGCCCCTAAAAAATTCCAAAAAACTGATGACAACGCACATTTTTTTTGGTATACTATATAGGAATAAAAATTAAGGGGACGTATATGGCAGAACAAATCGTGACAATCGACCGTATGGAGCAAGCAGTTTCTCTGTTCGGCAGTTTCGACCAAAATGTGCGTTTGATTGAACAGCATTTCGGTGTAGATATTTTAAACCGCGACACCGCCTTGAAAATCAGCGGCGAAGAGTTGGCGGTTTCCAAGGCGGCACGGGCGGTGGAAGGGCTTTTGCAACTACTTGCGAGAGGCGAACAACTCACCGAACAAAATGTGCGGTACGTGCTCACCCTTGTGGACGAGGATGCGGTGGAACAACTGCCGCAACTGAGCAGTGGGAATATCTGCGTCACCGTTAAAGGGAAACCGCTCAAGCCCAAAACGCTCGGACAAAAACGATACACCGATGCGATTGCCAAAAACACGGTAGTGTTAGGGGTGGGTCCCGCGGGCACGGGGAAAACCTATCTTGCGGTGGCAATGGCGGTCAGTGCCTACCGCGCCAAAGCGGTCAACCGCATCATTCTCACTCGCCCCGCCGTCGAAGCGGGCGAAAAACTCGGCTTTTTGCCGGGTGACCTGCAAGCAAAAATTGACCCCTACTTGCGCCCGCTGTACGACGCGCTGTTTGATATGCTGGGCAGTGAGAATTTCCAAAAATATTTAGAGCGCGGCGACATTGAAATCGCACCGCTTGCGTATATGCGCGGGCGCACGTTGGACGACAGTTTTATTATTCTGGACGAAGCGCAAAACACCACCCCCGAACAGATGAAAATGTTTTTGACGCGTTTAGGGTTCCGTTCCAAAATGGTGGTGACCGGCGACGTCACCCAAATCGACCTGCCGGACGGCAAACGCAGCGGTCTGAAAGAAGCGATGAAAATTTTAGACGGCGTACAAGACGTCGCCGTTTGCCGTTTCTCCGAAAAGGACGTCGTGCGGCACGAATTGGTGCAACGCATTATCGCCGCTTATGAAAAATATGAAACCGTGAAAGACAAGCCCACCAACCCCGCGACCAAAAAAGGAAAGAAAAACGATGGAAAAAGTCAAAGTAAACATTGAAAACAGACAAAAAGCGTTCCCCATCCCCACCGGTATGCGGTTGCTGATGCGCCGTTGCTGTGTTGCGGTGTTACAGATGGAAGAATTTACCGACAAGGCGGAAGTGGATGTCACTATTGTGGACAACGACCAAATCCGCGTCATTAACAATGAACAGCGCCGTATCGACGCTGTCACCGACGTGCTGTCTTTCCCACTGGGGGAAAACGGCGTGTACGATAAAAACCCCGCCACCGGCGCTATGATGCTCGGCGATATCGTGATTTCGGTGCAACGCGCCGCCGAACAAGCGGAGCAATTCGGCCATTCCTTGCAACGCGAGGTGGGGTATCTCACCGTGCATTCCATGTTGCATTTGCTGGGATATGACCACGTGAACGGCGGCTTGGAAGCTGTACATATGCGAGAAAAAGAGGAAAAAGTGATGACCTCGCTGGGATTGCCCCGCAATTTTAGTTATACGATAGAGGAGAACACGTGATGTCTCAAACCACTACTTGTTTTATCGCCATTGTCGGCAAGCCCAACGTGGGCAAATCTTCACTGCTCAATCGTATGGTGGGCAGTAAAATCGCGATTGTATCGGACAAGCCTCAAACCACCCGCACCCGCATTATGGGTGTGCGTACCGACGGTGACTGCCAGATGGTGTTCACCGACACCCCCGGTCAACACCGCGCACACAATAAACTGGACGAGTATATGCGCCGTTCCATCAGCGAAGCGATGAGCGGTGTAGAGGTGTGTCTGGTGGTAGCAGAGCCGACAGCGCAAATCAGCGACGAGGAAAAAAGTCTTTTGCGCCGTTTGCAAAACGACGGCACCCCCGCTGTGCTTGCCATTAACAAAACCGACACCGTCGAAGACAAAACCCGCTTGCTTGCCGTGATGGATATATGGCAACAAGCGCTCGATTTTGACAGCATCTTCCCCGTTTGTGCCAAATCAGGCGACGGCGTGGAAGAATTGCTCGCATATCTGCGCACCTTTGCGGTGCAAAGCCCGCACTTTTTCCCCGATGACGCACTCACCGACCAACCCGAACGCGTGTTGGCGGCAGAGGTTATCCGCGAGAAAATGCTACATTTGTTGCAACACGAAGTGCCCCACGGCATTGCGGTAGTGATTGAACAATGGGAAGAACGCGAAACCACCAGCGGTGAGGCTATCATTGACTTAGATGCCGTCATTGTGTGTGAACGGGATTCCCACAAGGGCATCGTCATCGGTAAACGCGGTACGATGCTCCGTCAAATCGGCACCGATGCGCGCATCGAACTGGAAGAAATTTTAGATAGTAAGGTAAATTTGCAGTGCTTTGTGAAAGTGCGGGAAGATTGGCGAAACCGCGCGGGTCAACTGCAAAATTTTGGATACACCATGTAAATACTTCCACGGTTGTGTGCCCTCTTTTTTCACATACTAACGGTGAAAAAAGGAGGGCGCGTATGGACGACAAAGAATTGTGGGATGCATTTAAAAAAACCGGTCGAGTTGCGGATTATCTGCGCTATCGCGGCGTGGATATCTACGCGGCAACAAACGCCGTTACGAAGGAGGAGTCGCAAGGTGCAAACAAGCCGAAAGCAGAGGCAAGCCCTCACCACCGAGGGACTCATCATTCGGGAATTTAACGGTGTCGGAGAGGCCGACCGCTTTATCACCGTTTTAACCAAAGACAAAGGCGTTGTCCGTGCCGCCGTGCGCGGTGCACGCCGTATCAAGAGTCGGTCGGGTTCTGCGACCGGCCTTCTTATGTTCTCCCGCTTGCGACTGATAGTCGGGCGGGATACATACGCTGTGGAGGATGCACAACCGCTGAGAACCTTTTTCGGTTTGCGGGAGGATATTGAAAAAACCGCACTCGCGCAATATTTTTGCGAGTTGGCGGGTGCGCTTTGCCCCGCCGACGAGCCAGCGCCCGACGCGTTACAATTGTTGTTGCGCGCACTACAATATTTGGAACAAGGCACCCTCCCGTTGCCGTTGCTGAAAGCGGCGGTGGAATGGCGGTTATTATGCGAAGCGGGATATATGCCCGCGCTGGACGGGTGTGCCGTATGCAGACAAGACAATTGTACGCATTTCTCGGTTTTGGCGGGACAACTGTACTGCCCTGACCATATCGCACCGGACACCATCCCCCTGTCGGCGGGAACACTCGCCGCGATGCGGTTTGTCGCCGCCTGTCCTATCGAAAAATGTTTGCAGTTTTCATTGGGCGAACCCTCTTTGCAACAGTTTGCGAAACTTGCCGAAACCTTTTTGAAAGCGCAACTGGGACGGGGGTTTAAAACTTTAGAATTTTATCATGCGTTAGGATGATTTTGTTGGAACACCAATACCGTGTACTGGAACTGGATAAAATCCTCGACCGCCTCGCCGCCGAGACGGCGGGCGAGGACGTCGCGCTTGCCGCGCGGGCGCTGCGTCCCGCGGTACATATCGATGAAGTACGCTGCCTATTAGACGAGACCGATGATGCCACTCGTTTAATGGCGTCGTTCGGTGCGCCCTCTTTCGGGCAACTGCGCAACTGTGACGACCCGTTGAAACGCGCAGCATCGGGTGCGATGCTATCTCCGCGGGAATTGTTGCAAATCGCCGCGCTGTTACGCAGTGTGCGGGAAGTGGAAAGCTGGCGCAAACATTGCAACGGTGTTGAGACGGTGCTGGATGACCGTTTTCACGCATTATCCCCGTTCAAACATTTGGAAGAAAAAATCGGCAGTACCCTGCCGCACGAGGACGAGGTGGCAGACAACGCTTCCCCCGCTCTACACGATATTCGCCGTAAAATGCGCGCCGCGGCATCCAAGGTGCGGGAACAGTTGGATAAAATCATTCATTCCGCAACCACCCAAAAATATCTGCAAGAGCCGATTGTCACCATACGCGACGGCAGATACGTGGTGCCGGTGCGTATTGAACACCGCAGTAACGTGGCGGGGTTGGTGCACGATACCTCCTCGTCAGGTGCTACCGTGTTCATCGAACCGATGGCGGTAGTGGAAACCAACAACGAACTGCGTTTGCTCGCATCCCGCGAACAAGCAGAGATTGAACGCATTTTGACCGAACTGTCTGCTGAGGTGGGTGGATTTGCTGACAGTATTGCAGCCGATTACGCACTGCTCGTTGAACTGAACCTCATTTTTGCGAAAGCGCGGCTCGCATACGCAATGAAAGGCGCAAAACCAGACGTCACGAGTGATGGACATCTCGTGCTCAAGGGCGCGCGTCACCCGCTTATTGACCCCGAAAAAGTGGTACCCATAGACGTAGAACTCGGCGGTTCGTTTGATACGCTGGTGATTACCGGCCCCAACACCGGCGGTAAAACGGTTACCTTAAAAACCGTCGGTCTGCTGACGCTGATGACCATGTGCGGTTTGTTGCCGCCCGTGAAAGACGGCAGTCAGATTGCAGTTTTTCGCAATTTGCTCGTCGATATCGGTGACGAGCAGTCAATTGAACAATCGCTGTCCACTTTCTCTGCACACATGACCAATATTATCCGCATTTTAAACCAAGCGGACACCCAAACGCTGGTACTGATGGACGAGGTAGGCGCGGGTACTGATCCTATTGAAGGCGCCGCACTCGCCGTGTCCATTTTAGAAAAATTGCGTGAAAAAGGCAGTCGTGTGATTGCCACCACCCACTACGCTGAGTTAAAAGCGTTTGCCATTGAAACGGCGGGGGTGGAAAACGGCAGTTGTGAATTCGACGTTGCTTCTCTGCGCCCGACCTATCGGTTGCTCATCGGCACACCGGGTCGTTCCAATGCGTTTGCCATTGCCACCAAGCTGGGTATGGATACACGGTTGGTGGAACGTGCACAAGGCTTGGTGTCGGCAGACGACCGCCGTTTGGAAGCGGTGGTAGCGGAGCTCGAAAGCCGCCGCGGGGAACTGGAAAAACAACTTGCCGCCGCCAAAGCGAATGCACTGTCCGCCGCAAAAAAAGCGGAAAATTTACAAAAGCATTTGGAAACATTGGAAGCGCAACGCGTGGAAGCGTTAGAGCAAGCAAAAGTGCAAGGCAGACGGTTGCTGGAAAAAGCGCGCGCCGAGGCAGAGGCGTTACAAGCGGAATTAAAAGAAATCCGCAAACAAAAACGCCAAAACGCCGCCTTACAAGAAGCGGAAAGTCAGTTGCGGGCACGGTTGAAAGCGTTGGACGAGCAACTCGACCCTGTGACTTCACAAAGCGACGACGGCTACGTTTTACCTCGGGCATTGCAAGTCGGAGATGCCGTTATATTACGGGATATCGGAAAAGAAGCTACGGTCACCGCTCTGCCGAATGGCGAACAGGTTGAAGTGCAGTTGGGCGTTATCCGCACCCGCACCCCGCTTTCCAACATCAAACTCGCACCCGATAAAAAGCCCGCAAACCAAACGGGCAAACCCAAAAAAGCGGCGGCGGGCGTTGGACTTTCGTCCCGTATGCAACGCAGTGCTACAACCGACCTTGACCTGCGCGGTATGAACGCGGAGGAAGCGTTATTAGAGGTGGATATGTTCATCGACAACGCGGTAATGGCGGGGTTAGAACGCCTCACCATTATTCACGGTAAGGGTACGGGCGTGTTGCGCGCCGCCGTACAACAACACCTTAAACGCCATCCGTCGGTCAAGGGATATCGCCTTGGAACGTTCGGCGAGGGCGAAGCGGGTGTGACCGTCGTAGAACTGAAATAGTTATTGTCAACCGCGTCATAGCGTGGTAAAATAGTCTGTATAATTTGAAATATTATAGGAGTTGACACGTAAAATGGGACTTTTGAAAGCCCTTTTCGGCGATTACAGCGCGAAAGAAATCAAACGTATTCGTCCGCTGTGTGATAAAGTGCTCGCACTGGATGAAACCTATCGTGCGATGAGCACCGAACAACTGAAAAACCAAACCAATATTTTAAAAGAGCGTCTCAAAAACGGTGAAACCACCGACGATATTCTGCCCGAGGCGTTTGCGACCTGTCGCGAGGCATCTGCACGTGTGCTGGGTATGCGCCATTTCCCCGTACAGATTTTGGGCGGTATTATCCTGCACCAAGGACGCATTGCGGAAATGCGTACCGGCGAAGGTAAAACACTGGTTGCGACCTTGCCCGCCTACCTCAACGGTTTAACCGGAAAAGGCGTGCATATCGTTACCGTCAACGACTATCTTGCCCGCCGCGACAGCGAATGGATGGGTAAGGTATATCGCTATTTAGGGCTTAGCGTCGGTCTTATCGTGCACGGCCTGAATAATGATCAACGCCGTGAAGCGTATGCCGCCGACATCACCTACGGCACCAATAACGAAATGGGATTTGACTATCTGCGTGACAATATGGTGGCGTATAAAGAACAACTGGTGCAAAGAAAACACCATTTTGCCATCGTGGACGAAGTGGACTCCATTTTGATTGACGAAGCGCGTACCCCGCTTATCATTTCGGGGCACGGCGACAAGTCGTCCGAATTGTATACCCAAGCCGACCAGTTTGCCAAACGCTTGCGGGCGTTCCGCATCAAAGAAATGGACACCAAAAAAGAACAGGACTCGGTGGACGGCGATTATATCGTGGACGAAAAAGCCCGTACCGCCACCTTGACCCGTGCGGGCGTGGAAAAGGCGGAAAAATGGTTCCACGTGGACAATTTGATGGATATGGAAAACGTCACGTTGTTGCACCATATCAACCAAGCCATCAAAGCATACGGCGGGATGAAACGCGACGTGGATTACGTGGTGAAAGACGACCAAGTGCTGATTGTAGACGAGTTTACGGGTCGTTTGATGCTGGGCAGACGGTATAACGAGGGTCTACACCAAGCGATCGAAGCCAAAGAGGGCGTGAAGGTCGAGCGCGAAAGCAAAACGCTCGCCACCATCACCTTCCAGAACTATTTCCGTTTGTATGAAAAGCTGTCGGGTATGACCGGTACGGCGAAAACCGAGGAAAACGAATTTAACGAGATTTATCGCCTGGACGTCATTGAAATCCCCACCAACAAACCGGTGGCACGTGAGGATTTATCCGACGTTATCTATAAAACCGAAAAAGCAAAATTCCGCGCGGTGATTGCACAAATCGAAGAATGTCACGCGCGCAAACAACCCGTTTTGGTGGGTACGGTGTCCATCGAAAAATCCGAATACCTGTCCCGCTTGCTCAAAACCAAAGGTATCCCGCACGAAGTGTTAAATGCGAAATACCACGAAAAAGAAGCGCAAATCGTGGCACAGGCGGGTAAACTCGGCGCTGTTACCATCGCCACCAATATGGCGGGCCGCGGTACCGATATTATGCTGGGCGGCAACCCCGAATTTATGGCGAAAGCGCAAATGCGCGCCGACGGCGTGCCCGAGGAACTCATTGCGGAATCCACCGCTTACGGTGAAACCGATAATGCGGATATTCTCGCCGCGCGGGAAACGTTCCGTAACCTGCACGATAAATATAAAGATGAAATCAAACCCGAAGCAGACGCGGTGAGAGCCGCGGGCGGTCTGTTTATTCTCGGTACCGAACGGCACGAATCCCGCCGTATTGATAACCAGTTGCGCGGACGCGCGGGCCGTCAGGGTGACCCCGGCGCTTCCCGCTTCTATCTGTCACTGGAAGACGATTTGATGCGGCTGTTCGGCGGTGAGCGGATTGACAATATGATGAACGTGCTGGGTGTCAGCGAGGATATGCCGATTGAAAACGTCCTGCTCACCAAAACCATCGAAAACGCACAAAAACGCGTAGAGGAACGCAATTTCAGTATCCGCCGCGACGTGCTCAAATACGACGACGTGATGAACCGCCAACGCGAAATCATCTACGGACAGCGCAGACAGGTGTTGGACGACCAAAACATGCACGACACCGTTTGGAAAATGGTGGAAAGCACCATTAAAGAAACGGTGGAACAGTTTACGGTGGGCGATGACCACACCGCGTGGAACCTGGATAGTTTGCGCGCGCATTTTGCGGGTTGGCTGACAAACGACGACGATTTCCGTTATACCGCACAACAGTTAGAGGATATGGAAAACGGCGAAATTTATGAAATGCTGCTCGACCGCGCCGCAAAGTCGTATGCGGAAAAAGAAGCGTTGCTCGGTGAACGGATGCGGGAAGTGGAGCGTTCGGTATTGTTGCGCACAGTGGATAACTACTGGATGGAACACATCGACAACATGGACCAGTTGCGCGGCGGTATTCATCTGCGTGCTTACGGGCAGCACGACCCCGTTGTGATGTACCGTTTAGAAGGCTTTGAAATGTTTGAACAAATGGTCAATTCCATTCGTGAAGATACCGCGCGGTTGTTGTTGTCGTTGCAAATCAAATCAAACAGCGACCAAATGGAGCGTAAACAAGTGATGCACGCCACCTCTGCTAACGTCGGCGGGGACAATAGCGAGAAAAAACAACCCGTTCGCAAAACCGCCGCACAGAAAATCGGCAGAAACGACCCCTGCCCTTGCGGAAGCGGTAAGAAATATAAAAAATGCTGTGGTAACAGTGACACATAAAAAGGAGAGTAAACCGTGAAATTAGGTATTGTCGCAAGCAATATCTACCTTCATCCTGATTAAATCTTATTTATTAAATCCAATACAAAAACGAAACACCCTCGGATGTGCAATCGCAAACCCGAGGGTGTTTTTTTAATCCATCTGTGATGTATACAATTTATAATACGCACCTTGTTTTTTCATCAGCTCTTCATGGGAACCGCACTCTTTTATGCCGCGGTCGGCAACGTAGAAAATGCGGTCACAATTTTTGATGGTGGACAAGCGGTGTGCAATAATAAACGAAGTACGATTCTTCAGCAACGCGGCAATTCCCTGTTGCAATAACCGCTCGGTGGCGGTATCAATAGACGAGGTCGCTTCATCCAGTATCAATATCTCGGGATTGGACAACAAGGTGCGCGCAAACGCTATCAACTGTCGTTGCCCTTGCGACAACATACTGCCCCGCTCGTTTACAGGCGTATGATATCCCTTTTCCATTGCCATGATGAAATCGTGCGC
>JAZOCQ010000120.1:0-1676 GCA_045596565.1 Acutalibacteraceae bacterium | reverse complement strand
GGGGTGATCGAGCGAAAGGGCGACTGCCGCACGGTTGGTGGCGGCAACATACGTGTCATAATCCACTTCGGAAAGGCGGCATGTAAGGTCGCCGTTTTGTGCGGTCTGTAATAAAGCACGATACACGGTCTTTTCGGTGGTATTTAATTGCGCGTAGTAAAAACGGTCTTCCACGGGAATATCGTCTATTTCGCTCGCAGGGGTTTTAGATGCAAACAAGCCGTTGTTGACCAGTTGCGTTACCACGAAAATGATGACCACCAGAAAAAACAGATATTTAAAACAGCCGCATCCTTTTTTCTTATTTTCCATACGACACCTCCGCGTTTATCGCTTCACGGAGCAGGGTAATATCCGTATCGGGATGCTTGCGCAAAAGCAGGATAAGCGACGTTTTCTCGGTGGGGTTATCCTTGTCCGACAACAAATGGATACCTACAAAACATAACACGAACAAGATGCCTACCGCTACATAAAACAGGGTACTGACAAGGGCGGAGTAGAAAGACCCTACGGTTACATATAGTCCTTGGGTAAGCAACGGCACGACAAAACCGGCGGTCAAAAATCCGCCTGCGCCGCGGATGTTGGCGGCGGATACCGTACCGTCTTGTACGAGACGGCGTTCGGCTTTTTGTGCGCTGTCAAACGTGTGCCACAAGGTGTAACCGTATCCCATCAACACACCAATAAGCAGGTGGCAGGGAATGGCGGTGGCAAGGCGTAACCATAAAGTGTCCCACCCGTTTTGCCATGCGTACGCAACGCTTTCAAACGCCGCAAACCCCAGCGACACAAAGGACGCGTAGATCAGCCCGTCAAACAAGCAGTTAAAGTGGCGACTTTTACGGGTAATGAGCACCAAAAGAAGCCACTTTATACTGTTTTCTACCAGCGCCACGCCGCAAAAAGCGAAAAGTGCGGTGTGTGCGAAAGCGACACCTGCGTTATCGAACAGCAACGCACCTTCTGCGGAAAAGGATAGGCGGGACGCAAACCACCCGTCTATCAGCCCTGCTATGCCGCGTTCAGCGAAATACGCGGGGATAAAGCCGATACCGCCCACCAAAAACAGCAAGCCGAGTAATCCTTTCGGCTCTTTTTCCACGCGGTCTTTTTCATAGATGTACCAGCATAACAGCAGAGTGGGTAATAACGCCACCAAGGAAATTTGCACGGATATGTATTGCATATTTATGTCTCCTGTTCATCATCTTCTGCGGGATGTGCCAAGGTGTATTGTATCTGCGCCTGAAATAAAAATACCGCGAATTCCAAAGATCGGTCACCGTTGCAAAAGTCTGTTAAGTCGGTATTGGCAACGTCAGTAACGGTTTTTAAGCCGATATTTTCAAAAAACGTGCGTATATTTTCGGGCATATCCAATAACAAATGAAGCGGCAGGTCGGGAACGACCGCGTCCATACGGGTATGTCCCATGCGGAAAAAGTTCCAATGGGGAATGCTGAGCATAATTTCTGCGGCGGTTTCCCCGTGGTAAGCGCCCACTTTTTCGGCGAGCGGGTACAACACGTCGTGAATATCCCGCAGATCTATGGTTTCGATGTTGCGACCATACGACAAAGCGTCGGAAAACCGCGCCAGCCGTCGGGGACCGTCGTCCTTATCTGCAGCGGGCAAAAGGCGTAAGTTGCTGACCTTTCGAATATACTCTT
>JAZOCQ010000119.1:0-3242 GCA_045596565.1 Acutalibacteraceae bacterium | reverse complement strand
AACACGCGGGCGCAGGCACCCTCGTACCCATAACCGGTTTTGCGAATGCGATTGCTTCCCCTGCAATTGAATTTAAAAGCGAGGGCTACGTTCTTGGCATGGCGGCAAAAATGTTCACCATTGCGGGTCCTGTCATCGTGTACGGCGTCACCGCGAGCGTGGTGTATGGGGTTATTTATTGGATAACGACTTTATTTTAATACAAAAGGCTTGACCAAGCGGTCAAGCCTCTTTGGTTTATTCAAGCTCATTGCCGCAATAAGGGCAATATGAGGCAAAAGGAGAAAGTTTCCATAAGTAAGAATCGCAATGCGGACAACGCCACCATCGTAATGTTAAAATAAAATATATTATAATGAAAACGATTAAAAAGAAAGCGCCCAGTGCTGTTTCGACAAAAAAACGGCGAAACAACAAAAGTGCGGTTACCAGCGCAATAGCAAGAATATTCAAAATTCTTCTTTTAACATTGAATGGCATAGGGTGACCTCTCATTTCTCGGATAATGCTTTTCCGCAATATTTGCAATGTGTAACACCATATTCTAATCTTCCCAAACTTCTTTTGCAATGGGGACATCTCCACCATTTTTGATATAGGACAAACCAAACAAAGAATGATGGAATTATTATTAATACAGCAACTTCTTTTGAGAAAACGCTACCAAAAACGGATGCTGAAAGTAGTAAAATAAGCATTAAGATAAATAAAACTTTCTTTTTTTGATGTATGTTCATAGCATAAGTCCCTCAAAAGTTTTTTAAAGTATACCACACTGCCGATTTGATGTAAATGTTTTTTTGAAACGAATAGGGCTCAAACTGATATAAGTGGGGGGCTGGATACGGCGGTAAAGGTGTCCATTCTCTTTAATTTTTGATTTCGTGGTATAGCATTTCGAAACAAATAAATATTTTTTTAATTAAGGGGCATTAATAAGACAAAAGCAGGGAATTGCTCGTTACGTAGTAAAGTGAACGTAGATGAGAGCTGCTTTTGGAGATAAGTTTGCTTTGAAGCAGTATGAGGAGGAGCGGGTATGCCTGAGCGTGTAGGGCAGTATACGGTGCAGTTATCCAATCGACCTGCGGTGTTAAGCTATGCCGCGGTGGTGGGCAAAAAAGAGGGAGAAGGGCCGCTGGGGAAGACGTTCGACCAGGTGTTCACGGACACCACTTTAGGTGAGAAAACGTGGGAAAAAGCAGAAAGTGCTCTCCAAAAGGCGGCGGTGACGCACGCACTCAATAAAGCGGCGCTTTCTCCGTCGCAAATACAGCATCTGTTTGCGGGGGACCTTTTAAACCAGTGTACCGCTTCCACTTTTGGGTTGCGGGAGTTAAACATTCCGTTGTACGGACAGTTTGGTGCTTGTTCTACCATGGCGCAAACGTTGTCTATGGCGGCGATTTTTGTGGACAGCGGCGCGGCGGATTTGTGCTGTGCAGTGACATCCTCACATTTTTGTACCGCTGAACGACAGTTCCGTTTCCCACTTGAATACGGTGGACAGCGCACACCTACCTCGCAGTGGACGGCAACCGCTTCGGGGGCGGCGATAGTCGGTATGGGAGGCAACGCAGTGCATATTGCACACGTGCTGTGCGGCAGGCAAGTGGACCTCGGTGTGACCGATGCTAACGATATGGGGTCTGCCATGGCACCTGATGATGTTAAAATAAGACCATACCCAACGCACGAGGGTATGGTCTTTTTCTACACACAAATCCAGTATTTAAGGGGGTTTAGAGCACTTTTTAAGAGTTTTAAAAGCACGAAAATACGCAAAAAACAGTATAACAGAAAAAACACACTACGTTTAATGTTCTATAAAAAAGGAGGTAATTTAAATTGCTAAAACATCTAATTGAAACTTTCGGGTTTAATCAGCCTTTTGCTATTTCGGAAATTACTTATAAAGATTATTCGCAAATTTGGATTTATAAATCAGTTGCTAAACTTTGCGAAAAGGGTGAAATAGTACACCTTGACAGAGGTGTATACTATATACCCAAGAAAAACAAATTCGGTATAGTACCATTCAACCCTATGAAGATTATTGAAAAGAAATATATCAAAGATAACGAAAATGTAAAGGGTTACTATGTAGGACAATATTTGTTATATGAACTCGGCTTTTCAAAGGTTAATCCTAAAACAATTGAAATTTATTCTAATAACGAAACGCAAAGAAGTAAAGTAGTTAATACTTGTGGTAAAAGATTATTGTTACATAAACCACGAACTAAAATAGACAAACACAACGCAACGGTTCTATGCTTCTTGGAACTAATGAACGGAATTGATGTTGAAACTCTTGACGAGTATAAACGAAAACTAATCGCTGATTATATCAACGAAAACCGCATAACCCAAAAGCAAATCACTAAATACATATCGTATTTCCCCGATAAAACCTGCCGAAATCTAATTGAAAGCGAGGTAATCTACCGTGTCCCGCAGTAATAGTTGTATGGTTTGTACATACCTTATTGAACTTGTAGCCGGAATAATGACCGGTTACATATTTATCTATCTTGATGATGCTATAGTGATGAGATTTGCACTTTCAATGTTGTATATCCCCGCAGTTCTTGTCCTTGTTGATGCAAAATCAAAGGTGGTGCGGTTTCTTGTCTACATTATGCTGCCCGCTGTCTGCCTGTGGGGCGTGTTTTACGCTATCTATTGGCGCCGACCTTTCGGCTTTTCTCTTATTTTTTGTGCTATTGTCGGCTTTGTCTACTATGTCATATTTACCGACACCGCTAAAAAGGATAAATTGTCAAAAATACTTATCGTCAATGGTTGCTTTATCGCACTCGTATTCCTAATTGCTCTCTCTTTAAACCTTATGTTCAACCCTAGGCACGCACCACTCCTCAACGGCGGTACAGTTATGTGGTGATTCGAATCATAATAGTGGAATTTTTCATAATTATATGGTATAATCAATTTGACATATAAGAATTTGACGAGGTGATATCATGAAAAAGTTTTTTCATATAATTTGCTGTGCAGCTGGTGCTGGAATGATTGGTTTCTTTGCAAATCAGTTGAATACGGTTGTAGGATGTGTGTTCTTTACTCTTGGTGTTGCTTTACTTGTTGGTTCAATCATTCTGGTTTCCAAACAAGATAAAGATAATAAATAAGAATTTAACGGTCATTTTTCACTCTACCATAGGTTTACTTCTCCTCACTAAACCAATGGTGGGTGTATTTCATGCGAAATAGCTGTTACA
>JAZOCQ010000118.1:0-2486 GCA_045596565.1 Acutalibacteraceae bacterium | reverse complement strand
TGCGTTTCGGTCGCGCCGTAAACGCCGCCGTTAAAGGTGGTGGGAACCAAAGCTTCCAAGTTATAATGCTCGTTATAGAAAGTGAGGAAATCGTCATACTCTAACAGGTTTTTCACGGCACCGCGCACTGCAAAGTTAAACGGCGTGCCGATACCTGCACTGATTACCACATCAGGATTGGTCTTGGTAGCATTTGCCAACACCAATTTTTGCTCACTGGGCATGATAGACAACTGAATATTGGTGCCGTTTTTAGAATTGTAATTGGCATCAATAATCTGTTGCAACACCTGCACGTACGGAACAGAACGGGCAATCCAAACGGTCAGTTCGGTGCTCTTTTCCGCACCTGTGGCGGTGTAATTGCCCTCAGCAGCGTCCGCCGAGAAGGACCACACAAACGCTTTGACCGACTCTGCCAATCCTACGAAGAAATTGGCATTCGCCCCCGAAACCTCTTCCATATTTCCCACAAAGAAACAGTCTACGTTCATCGGCATACTGCTCAAACTGGAAAGTACGTTACCCAGATATTTCGTAGCAGAGTTATCACCTTGGCTGATGAGGTCGGTTTTATTGGGGATTTGATTGGGCTTTTTGAGTAATTTACGCAGCTGATCGGAAGCGAACACCAAGCTATCCGCATAAGCAGGAGATTCACCGCTGATTTCTTTAAGTTGTGCGTATAAATCTTCGATACGCTGTGCAAATTTCTCAATATCATCTATCGCATTGGGCATATAGTATTCCATATTCCAAGTACGGTTTTCATCCGCTTGACCGGCGGTCAATTTCTGGATATCCATACCGAAAGCATTGATGTCCTCCATCAACTTGACGATATCGTTATACACTTCCCGCAACGGACCGACGCTGACTTCCATTGCCAAAGTATGTTTACCGGCGGTCAGATACACTTTTGCCGGCTCACCGTCAACTTCCAACACTTTGTTAGCGTATTTATTCGTAGCAGTGTTCTCAAATGCCGCCGCTTCCCATTCCGCAAACGGTACGGCACCGTCAATTTCAATGGTGCGGTATACCGGTTTGTTAGTATCGGAATTTTGTTGATAACGAAGGCCGAGGTTGTAGTAACCGTCTTTTTCTACTTCAAATTCCCACAACACTTTCTGACCGGCGTCTTTCCAAGCACCGCCTTCCAGAACATTGAGCAATTTGCGATAGGTATGATACGGTTCGAGTGCCGCATTTTTCACAGCAGTACCACGTGTGAAAGAATCGGATTTGAGCATAAAGTGCACCGCTTCAATGGTGATGCATTCGTCAATATCCTGTTTGCCGCCGTTGGTTGCAAGGTACTCTTTATAAGTGGGTGTCGCTTGCACCTCGTTCACATAAATCGCCACGATATACATATCCTGCGATTCCGGCTCGAATTCAACTGTCTGCACGCCCGCTTCCCAATTAAAAGTCAACGTGTCTTTGTCGGTGTCACGATAGTTGTCCAACACGTCGAGATATGCCGCATCAATAGCAATCTGCTCGGGCACCATCTGATTGCCCTTACGGTCGGTACCGTACACCGAATACGCATCCGCCCACAAAATCGGCAAGCGACCAACATATTCTTCGCCGTTCACACGCATATCCACCAAGCAGTCCATATACAGCGCTTCCTTGGGATAATACCGGACAGCAATCTCGTATGTACCCGCCTTTTGGACAGGAACGTCAAAGGATAACACTTGTCTTGCGCCGAGCGTAATCACACCGTTGTTCGCATTGGCAGACTGACCGTCGATTTTCGCGGCAGACCAATCCAACTTCCATGCGCCCTCAATGCGGGCATCGCTCGTCCAAGAGTTGACAGAAGATGCGGTATACCGCGGGTCACCTGAAGGCAGGCTCGATTTGTCCGAAGTGTCCTCCGAAGCAGCCAAGCACGGCGTCACGGTTCCCAGCACCAACGCCACAGCCAAAATCAAACTGACCACTTTCTTCTTCTTGAGCATTCTGTTCACCTCCGTGAAATATAAAAAAGTATTTTTCGCGGCGACTGCAAAGCCTGCCGCATACGTTTAATGATTGCCCACTGCTATAGAAAAACGCCTTTCCGAAAGGAGTGTCACCCAGTGTACTTCTCCCTCAGAAAAGCAAACCTCTCCACAGTGCACAATGCCACATATAGTATAGCATTTAAGATATGTCTTGTCAATAAATGCGCGTTTAAAAGCGCTTGCGCCACATAGAGAAAACAAAGCGAGAAAATTAGTCATTATGACCAAAAAACGATTCTTTTTTTTGGAATATTCAAGACATCAGAAAATTTCGTCGGAAAATGTAACAAAAAAACAGCCGCAAAGCGTTCAAGTGCGCTTTGCGGCTGTCGGTTCAGCACATTACGGTAACGTTTTAGCCGGTTGCAACGGCGACCAGCCGGAAGTATCGTAATAATTCTTCGAGGCAGTGGTCTTGGTCGTAGTAGGAGCATTGGTAGTAGTGCTGGTTGTAGTAGTAGTTGTTGT
>JAZOCQ010000117.1:0-12922 GCA_045596565.1 Acutalibacteraceae bacterium | reverse complement strand
TATGCCGTGCGGTATGCCAAACCCACTTTTGGGATTGAACTGGACCCCATGACCGATGCGGTGTTGGTGGCAACGGCGTTTGGTGTGTTGGGTGCGCGTATTTATTATATCGCATTTTACGATGGCATTGCGACTTTCTGGGAACAACCGTTTAAAGTGTTTCATATTTGGGACGGCGGTTTGGCAATTTACGGTGCGGTGCTGGGTGCGTTTATCAGCGGTATTTGGATGTGTAAACTCAAAAAACTCAACACCCTTGCGATGTTCGACTTGGCATCCGTTGGGTTTTTTATCGGGCAGTGTCTGGGCCGTTGGGGCAATTTCTTTAACCAAGAAGCCTTTGGCAGCAACACTACCTTGCCGTGGGGCATGACCGGCTCGATTATTTCATCGGGCGTTAACGGCAGTGGATATGACCCTTCGTTGCCGGTGCATCCCACCTTCTTTTACGAGTCGATGTGGTGCCTGTTAGGTTTCCTGTTGCTACATATCCTGTCACAAAAAGCGTACACCTTTAAAGGTAAACTGTTTTGTACCTATGTGATTTGGTACGGTTTGGGTCGTTTCTTTATCGAAGGATTGCGCACCGACAGTTTGATGCTCGGCAGTATGCGGGTGTCGCAAGTATTGGCGGCGCTGTGTGTAGTAGGTGGCGTTGCGGCGTATGCAGTGTTAAAAATGCGTGCCGCAGGTTCTCCGAAAGATTTATTCAGCGATACGGAAAACACGGAGGAACAGCAAGATGGCAGTGATAATTGACGGTAAAGCGATTGCAGCACAGGTACGTGCGGAAGTAGCAAAAGAAGTGGAAACCCTGAAAGCAGAGGGTATTACCCCCGGACTTGCGGTGATATTGGTGGGGGACGACCCCGCTTCCCGCATTTATGTCAACAACAAGAAAAAAGCTTGCGAAGACGTGGGATTTTATTCGGAGGAAATCACTTTGCCCGCCGATACCACCGAACAGCAGTTGCTGGAGGTGGTCGCAGGGTTGAACCAAAGAAAAGATATCAACGGTATTTTGTGTCAGTTGCCGTTGCCGCGTCCGTTGTCGGATAAAGCGGTGATTGAAGCGATTGCGCCCGAAAAGGACGTGGATGCATTTCACGCGGTAAACGTCGGTCATATTATGATTGGCGATTACACCTTTTTGCCGTGTACCCCTGCGGGTGTGATGGAATTGCTCGCACGCAGCGGCGTGGAAATGGAAGGCAAACAGTGTGTGGTGGTGGGACGCAGCAATATTGTGGGCAAACCGATGGCGATGCTGTTGTTACAGAAAAACGGCACGGTCACCATTTGCCATTCCCGTACCAGGAACTTAAAAGATATCTGCAAACAAGCGGATATTCTGGTTGCCGCCGTCGGCGTGGCGAAATTCATCAAAGCGGATATGGTCAAACCCGGTGCCGCTGTGATTGACGTCGGTATGGACCGCGACGAAAACGGTAAACTGTGCGGGGACGTGGATTTTGATGCCGTCGAGCCGATTGCGGGGTATATCACCCCCGTTCCCGGCGGCGTCGGCCCGATGACTATTGCGATGCTGATGAAAAACACGTTATCCGCCGCGAAAATGCAAAATAACTTACAATAAAACCGTCGGTAACGCCAAGTGTCCTTATGGACACTTGGCGAAATTTATTCACCTTGACAGATGGTTGTGTTTTGTATACAATAATTGTATAAAACAGTCGCAAGGAGGGGTTTTTGTGTCTTTTAAAGAATTGCAGGGGAAAGTACATAATTTTGATTCGGGAGAACGGTTGCATAAGATAACCGAAGGGTTTACGCGCTTTTTTGCTTCGCTTTTTGTGTTGGTAGGCACGTTGCTGACGGCTTTCGGTGTGGCTACCACGCAAGTGTATCAGCCCGAACAAGCAGCGAAGATAGATATGTGGGTGCTGTCGGATATGTGGCACAAGATTTTTGCGCTTTTTGAAGCTGTCAATGTACCGATTTGGGCGGTAGCGCTGATTATTATGTTTGTTTCGGCTGTTATAGCGGCGCTTGTGACCGTTGTGTTTTTCTTTATCGCGAGAGCGTTGTGCGGTAAAAAGAAACCGACAGAAATAGAAGAAACGGCGGAAAATGCCCGCACGTTACTGCAACGATTTGAAGATCATGAGCCGACCTGGAGCGACAAACAAGAAGTAATGCGCAAAAGAATGCAAAGATTTTTCTTCTTTTTCTTTGTATTCTTTCTTTCCATGTCGTTGATGCACCAACAAGCGGACCCGGAAAGAATCTATTTAATGGGATTTTTATATGCAATTTTGTGCTTGATTGTTTTTTATATTTTCAGAGCCGTTTTCATTGTATCTGTTCAGGTTTGCTGGAAGAAAAATAAGGCGTTGGAAAACCAAATCACAAACGAACTGAAAACCACTGTAAAATATCTGGAAAGAAAAGAGAAAGAAACAGCCGACAAACAAAAGGCGGAACAACTGGCAAAGGAAAAAGAAGAAAATTTAAAACGCGCAGAGGCGATGTATAAGGCGTTTGAGGAAGCGCAATCAAAGGATATGCATCAGTTGTATCAAATTGCCAAGTTGGGTCATCACGACGCGACTTTGGCGTATATAGAATGGAGTCTGCCCAAAACGGTATCCCCCGAATTGACGAGAGATGAACAAAAGAGATTTTTGCAGAGGATACACGATGCACTCGTTATGGTCGGGAAATACGACCAGCACAGCAATATCACTAAATTTTTCTATTACTCTACTTTGATGGGACTTGGCAAAATTAGAGACAAGAAAACCGCGCAAAATGCACTGGATGAATTGCGGTTTATCAAGAGCAGCGGTGATTTATCCGAAGAACATACCGAAGTTTGCACGGATTTGATTGAGGCATTGGTAAAATTTATTAACAAATTGTATTAAACATATAAGAAAAAGATGCACGAACGGAATTTTCCGTTCGTGCATCTTTTTTGTCGTACTCAGCAACCGCGGTCGAGCGCCGACGGCTTTTATTCGCCCATAAACCGCGCATACGCTTCGCGCAATTCGATGGCGGTGTCTTCGGGGCAGGTGGGGTTACAATGTGCCCAAGCGCCTGTTTCGCTGGATGCGTTAAACTTGATTTTATCAGCGGAACGCATCGGCGGATAGAATGCGATGTGCCAGTGGAAAATGTCACTGCAATCTTCTCCGTTGACCGGCTCGTTATACATACACATCATATAGGGGAACTTGTACCCAAAAAGGCTGTCCAGCATACCGGTGGTGCGGCGCAGAGTTTCTGCCAATGCGTCGCGTTCCTCGTCGGTGAAAGCGGTGATATTCGCTTTGTGTTTATTGCTCATGATATAAACGCCGTAGGGATATTCCGAGAAAAACGGCAGAAAAACGGTGAAATGTTCGTTTTTGAAAATGATGCGTTTTTCAAACTGCAGTTCGTGGTCCAGCATATCGCAGAACAGGCATTTGCCTTTGTTTTCGTAATGCTTTTTGGCGTTTTCTACTTCCAGTTCTAACTTTTTGGGCATAAAGGAATAGCCGTAGATTTGACCGTGCGGGTGCGGCATGGTCACGCCCACCACATCGCCGCGATTTTCGAAGATGAACACGTATTTGATATTTTCATCGGCGGAAATTTCGGTATAGCGGTCCGCCCACAGGTCCACTAACTCGCGGATATGCGGGGCGGGCAATTCGGGCAGGGTGACGGTATGTTCGGGGGAGTAGAGAATAACCTCGCATTTGCCGTAACAGGGTGCTGTCTCAAAGAAATCGTCCGCGACAGCGTCGGGTGCGGGCGGGTTCTGGGACAGTGCGGGGAAATCGTTATCGTATTTATAGACGGTGTAGTTGTCCGGCACTTTTCCCGAACCGGGGCAGAACGGACAATAATCTTTGGGCATCTGCGGGCGGTTTTGCCGATGCGATGCAATCATAATCCAATCGTTTGTCAACGGATGTTTACGCAATTCAGCCATTTGTATACCTACTCTCCTTAAATTTTATCCACACACACGCCGCCGTAAGGACGGATGTGCAACACGTGACAACTGCCTTCGCCGAATACACTTTCAATGCATTCTCTAAAAGCGGGTAATAGGGCGGTGGGTACGAAATTTTGGGTAGTACCGCCAAAACCGCCGCCGTGCACACGCCAAGCGCCTTTGCCGTCTAAAATATGTTGGGCTAGTGCCAGTGCCAAAGACATACCCTGTTCGGACACGTCGCAAGCGGCATACACGTTTTGCAGATACTGGAACGAGGAATTGCCAGAAGCAATCACCAGTTGTTTAAAGGCTTCAAAATCGCCGTTTTTCAGCGCGGCCACTTCGTCTAATACCCGCTCGTTTTCATACAGGAAATGTAACGCACGCAACACCGCGCGGTCTCCGTGCGCTTTACGCAAGGCGGGGATACGGGGCAATACGGCTTCCAAGGTAGTTTCACGCAATACCGAAACACCCATATCTGCCGCAATCGCTTTCATTTCACCGGGCACTGCGGCATATTCGTGGGTCAAATCGGCGTGGTTGCCGCCTACGTCTACAATGCAAAGTGCGTGGTCGGTAGTCGTAAAATCAAAATCCACCTTTTCAATGATGGGGTTGGCAGTATCTTTGAAATCAATGGTGATGATGTTACCCACAGAGGATGCCATTTGGTCCATCAAGCCGCTGGGCTTGCCGAAAAACACGTTCTCCGCATACTGGGCGATTTGTGCGATTTCTACTGCAGATACTTTGCCGTCGTTATACACGTGGCTGAGGATGACGCCGATAAGCACTTCAAACGCCGCAGAACTGGAAAGTCCCGAGCCTTTGAGAACGTTCGAAGTGGTGTACGCATCAAAACCGCCGATGGAATACCCCAAATCCGCAAAGCGGGCGGCGGTGCCGCGGATGAGCGAAGCGGAACGGTTATATTCTTTTTCTACCACTGCTAAGGCAGACAGGTCGATGTCGTCCATATCATAGCCTTTGGATTTCACGCGGATATGCGGTGCCTCGGACACTGCCACCACGGCAATCACGTCCAGATTGACACTGCCCGCCAGCACGCGGCCGTTGTTATGGTCGGTGTGGTTACCGCCAATTTCGGTGCGGCCCGGTGCCGAAAACAGCATAAGCTCGCTTGTCGGCTCGCCGAATGTGGCAACAAAGCCGTTGACGGCATCTATGTAGCGTTCACGCTGTGTGGTGATATCGTCACCGTACAGTTTTGCAAAACGTGTGTCAAAAGCACCGCTCTGAATTTTTTGTATTAACGCAGAGGAAATTGTCATCGTGCGTACCCCTTTCGATAGTGGTTTCTCCTCTATTATATCTGTATATCATACAAAAAACAAGAGGTTTTCCAATACTTTTATATGGACAAATGTTGCAATTCGTGGTATGCTCAATCAAGAAGGTGATGAGATGGACAGTTTCAAACATTCATTTAAGGATACATTAAAGGAGAATACCGGTCTGTCGGTGTATAATACCGGTTACGAAAAATGCGAAAGCGGGTATCAGTGGGGGCCGGGTGTGCGGGACCACTACTTGTTGCACTATGTGTCCGCGGGAAGTGGGAAGTATGTCTGTAACGGACAGACGTATACCTTGCAAACAGGGGATATGTTTTTGGTGTTTCCGTCGCAGGTGGTGCAATACAGTGCGGCGGAAAATGACCCGTGGGAGTACTATTGGGTCGGTTTTAACGGCACTGATGCCCATCGTTTGGTAACCATGGCGGGTTTTGAAACCACGCGCCCCATTATGCGTGTGCAGGAGGGGAATGACACTATCAAAGAAGGGCTGTTGCGCATTTACCGCGCACACGGCAATACCGCGGCGGCAGATGTGGAGATGGCGGGATATTTGCAGTTATTTTTTGCTGCGCTGATTTCCCGACACGGCGCAACACTGCCGCATTTGAGCGGGCGCAGTTATTTGACGCAAGCACTGCGGTACATCCAGCATAACTACGCACGCGGTATCGGCGTTTCCGACATAGCGGATTACGTAGGGGTCTCTCGCAGTCAACTGTACCGCTCGTTTCAAGCGTCGTTCGGGCAATCTCCGCAGGAATATCTGCAAAAGCACCGCATCAGCGAGGCGTGTATGTTGTTGCGGGAGGGTGCCCTGTCAGTGGCACAGGTGGCAGGTTCAGTCGGGTTTAATGACCCGCTGTATTTTTCCCGCGTGTTTCGACAAATCAAGCAGTGTACCCCCACCGCTTACCAACAAAAAAATTCACACAAATCCTATTAAATTACATTGTCAAAGCATTATAGATGTGCTATACTGAATCTATATGAACGGAGGAATGAACATCATGAAAATCACGGATAGTATTCGATATATTGGCGTCAATGACCACGCCATTGACTTGTTTGAAGGACAATATGAAGTGCCAAACGGTATAGCATACAATTCCTATGTTATTTTGGACCAAAAAATTGCAGTGATGGACACGGTGGATGCCGCGTTCACCCATGAATGGTTGGACAATCTGCAAAATGCATTGCAAGGCAGACAGCCCGATTATCTCATTGTGCAACATATGGAGCCGGACCACGCGGCAAATATTGTGAATTTTACAAAAGCGTATCCGCAAGCGACCATCGTTTCTTCTGCCAAGGCATTTGCTATGATGCAGAATTTCTTTGGAACGGATTTTGCGGATAACCGTATGGTTGTGGGCGAAGGCGATACGTTGTCGTTGGGCAACCATCAACTGACCTTTGTCACGGCGCCGATGGTACATTGGCCGGAGGTGATTGTTACGTATGACAGCACCGACAAAGTGTTGTTCTCCGCTGATGGCTTCGGCAAATTCGGTGCTTTGGATGTGGAGGAAGACTGGGCGTGCGAAGCCAGACGCTATTATTTCGGTATCGTGGGTAAATACGGCGCGCAGGTGCAAAATCTGCTCAAAAAAGCCGCCACGCTGGATATTGACATCATCTGTCCGTTGCACGGTCCTGTGCTGACCGAAAATCTGGGATATTACCTTGGTTTATATAACACGTGGTCTTCTTACGCCACCGAAACAGAGGGCGTGGTGATTGCATATACTTCTGTCTACGGCAACACCAAAAAAGCGGTATTACAACTGGCGAATGCTTTAAAAGCCAACGGTTGCCCCAAAGTAGTGGTCAACGATTTGGCGCGTTGTGATATGGCAGAGGCGGTGGAAGACGCGTTCCGATATAATAAAATCGTGCTCGCTACCACCACCTATAATGCGGACGTGTTCCCGTTTATGCGGGAGTTTATCCATCACTTGACCGAACGCAATTTCCAAAATAAAACGGTGGCGTTCATGGAAAACGGCAGTTGGGCGCCGATGGCGACAAAGGTAATGAAAGGGATGCTGGAACCTTGCAAAAATCTCACTTTCACCGACACCAATGTGCGTATTCTGTCTGCACTTAACGATGACAGCAAAGCGCAGGTCGATGCTTTGGCAAAAGAATTGTGCACAGAATATCTTGAACAACAAGATGCTACCGCTGATAAAAACAATTTCAAAGCGTTGTTTAACATCGGCTATGGTTTGTATGTTGTCACTTCCAACGATGGCAAAAAAGATAACGGGTTGATTGTCAACACCGTTTCGCAGGTCACCGACACCCCCAACCGCATTGCCGTGACCATTAACAAAGCCAATTATTCCCACCACGTCATCAAACAGACCGGTAAAATGAACATCAACTGTCTGACGGTGGATGCGCCGTTTTCGGTGTTTGAAAAATTCGGTTTCCAAAGCGGCCGTAACGTGGATAAATTTGCGGATTGCACGCCGTTTTATGCGGATAATGGACTGGTATTCTTGCCCCGCTACATCAATTCGTTTATGTCGCTGAAAGTAGAACAGTATGTCGATTTGGACACCCACGGTATGTTTATCTGCTCGGTAACCGAGGCGCGTGTGTTGTCGGATAAAGAAACTATGACCTATACCTATTATCAAAAGCACGTTAAGCCCAAGCCGCAAACGGAGGGCAAGAAAGGCTTTGTATGTAAAATTTGCGGATACGTATACGAGGGCGAAACCTTGCCCGATGACATTATCTGTCCGCTTTGCAAACACGGCGCGGCTGATTTTGAGCCGATTGCTTAATATGTGCAAAAAGAATGCCCGCAGTACAGTGTGTACTGCGGGCGTTTTCCTTATTTTTTAGACATTTCTTGTTCGTACCGGTCGGCAAGTCTTAGGAACGCCGCCGCGCCTTGCTCGTTGAGCGAAAGATAGGCACTGTGGTTTTCGTAATTATACGAAATGGCGTAATTGTGCTCGTCATATTCTACCGGTACTGCGTATCCCACGTTGAAATGATACAGCACTTCATCATCCGCTTGCGGCATGCGAGGACTGATGTTGTTGATGATTTCTTTCAGTAATGCGCGCGCGGTTTCATCCGTCGCTTTACCCAGTTCGACGTTTTTAGAGTCGCCATTATTGGTTCTCGCATAGATATTGAGCCAGAAATCATCCTTTTGCGATGCAACGGTATCAAAGTTTTTCATGATATCCAAAACGGCGGCGCGGTCTTTTGCGCTGTTTTGATACAGGAATTCCATATACAGTGCCATGCTCTTGGGGGTGAGTTTGGGGGATAAGAACACGGTGAAATTGTATTTCACAGCCCCCACAGCTGTACTCACTTCCAAATGCACCTGTAAGGCCTCGTTTTCGGGATAATACGAGCGGCTTAAATATTCTACGCGTTGTTCAAACGGTAACGCGGCGACCTCCTCGCGCAAAGTGCGGTATACCGCCGCGTTTTGCGCCGATGTCAAATCGGGTATGTTTGCCGTCGTTTTGTGGTCGAGGGCGGGCAGACGGTAGATGTCCTGATAGGCGGTAGAGTTGCTCATCGCATCAAAAATGGATGTGTATTCCTGTTCGGTGAAATATAATCGACGTTGTTTAGCACCGCGTTTGGTATGAATGGTCACAATATAATCGACGGTATAGACGCTTTCATATTTGTTTGAAAAATCGAGTTCTCCGCGGGGGTCATTTTCTTTTGCGGCATTTTCCAGTCGGTTTGCCACCAGTTCGCTTACCGCCGTATCCTGTATTTTCACCGTGGCGGCGCGGCTTTCGAAGTAGGAATCCTCCGAGTGATACCGTTCGGCAAAAGATACTGCTTCAATTTCCGCAGCGGCGGGACGGAATTGCAACGCGGAGTAAGCGGCGATTTGCAATCCCGCAATGAGTACCGCGTCTGCCAACAATACCAGCGGGAATGTTTTGGCGACCCGTAACAGTTCTCTGGGCTTTTTGGTGGTAATGAGTTCATATACGCAAAAAGCGATGGCGGCAAGCAGATAGAACACGAGAATGAGGAAAAATTCCGTTTCGTCCGGCGTTTGCTTTTCGTTTACATAGTGCATAATGGCATATGCGGGAATTAAGGTCACCGTAAAGGTGATAATCAACCGATACGCATGCTGTAAGAAAGGGGTGGAAGCGGGACGCTCCGCTGATTCGGACTTGCGAATGCGGAATAAAATTGCCGTCAATACAAACCAAAGACATCCAATGCCGGCGGTGTAGCCGATACTACCCCAGTTGTGCAATAAGGTAATCGCACCGCTCTCCCCCGAAAGGTAGGTAATCGGCAACCCCAAGGGAATATTATAGGTAATGTCCATCAAGGGCGTATTGGTGGTGTCGGGGAGAATTTTGACGATATCGCCCAACAGCATACCGCAGTATGCGAGCAGTATCCGCGGTAAAAAGCAGATAATGGCGGCGACCAGCAGGTTGTTGAACAGTGTACCTGTGATACACATCGCCACTGTTACGCATCCTACCACCATCAGTGAACCCGCAATGCAACTGCACATAAACGGCAGGATGGTGCTGAAATTCAGTTGAAAAATTGCAGGGAAACACAGTGTAGTGACAACCGAAACCGCCGTACTGCCCACAATGACGATGAGAATCCACGCCATCACAGCGGCAAACTGGCTGACGAACAGCGCGTCCCGATGAACGGGGATGGCGTGATAAAAGTCAGAGGATGCCCGCTTGTTTAGATATCCGAACGTCATTAACGGGAGAATGAGCGCCAAAGTGTAGATGGGTAAAATCAGGAGCGGATGTACTTGTAAGAGAGATACCAATGAGAGGTGGGGGCTTTCGCCCGGGTCTAAGTAGGCATAGGCGTCAATAGCGATACCCACCGGCAAAAGTATAGCTGCAAGGCAAAGAATTACCAGCGCCAGAATACCGATGGTGCGCAGTTGGCGCATGGTTTCCGCAAAAATGCGGGTGTTAAAATCCAAAAACGGAGATTTTACAGTTTTTTTCATCATTTATCCCTCCGTCACATTGTCAAAAATATAGCCCAGTGCTTCCATTTCATAGGTAAACACTTCTTCTAACGTCAGCGGTAGTAAATCCAGCAAAATAGGCATTTTAGCCTGCAGGGCGGCTATGGTTTGTTCGCGGTCACCGCGCACGATGAGGTTTGCCACCGAGCCGTGTTTGGAAAAATGCATAACCTGTAAATCTTGGAACAAATCGCGTTCGTACGGGCGGTCAAAAGCAATTTGCACTTTAAACAGCGAAGTTTTTAAGTTTTGCACGTCGCTTTCCAGTACCAATCCGCCCTTGTGCAGTAATGCCAACTGGTTACAAGTATCTTCCAGTTCCCGCAAAGAATGGGAAGTGATGATAGCGGTAGCACCGCGGTCCAGCACGTCCTCACAAATCAGCTTTTTAACCAGTGCGCGCATAATGGGGTCTAACCCGTCAAACGTTTCGTCAAAGAAAATGTATTTCGGGCGTGCAGACAGCGCCAGCGCGGTATATGCTTGCCGTTTCATACCTTTGGAAAAGGTGGAAAGCGGTTTTTTAGGGTCCAAACCGAATGCGTGGGTCAGTTGCGCAAACCGTTCAAAATCAAAGTTTGGATACGCGGCGGCGTGTAATTTCGCCATACGGTTCATATTGGCGGCCGATAAGAAATACAGTTCGTCAGGCACGTATGCAATTTGGCTTTTGAGCGCTTCGTTTTCCCAAATCGGCTCGCCGTCGATGAGAATGTCGCCCTTGTCTGTGCGGTATACGCCGGAAATCAATCGCAAAAGGGTGGATTTACCCGCGCCGTTCGAACCGACCATACCGTAAATGCAACCTTCTGCAATGGTACAGGTGACATCATCCAGTGCGGTGAAGTCACCGAAAGTTTTGGTAACGTTTTTGACCTCAATCATGTGTTGGCACCTCCGTTATCGTGTCTATAATCGTGTGTAGTTCATCGGCAGTCACACCCGCCAGCAACAGCTCTTTGACAAGTGCATAAAAATCCGTCAACTTGCGTCTTTTATGCACGGCAAGCACCTCCACGGCGTTTTCCGCGACAAAACAACCGATGCCGGGAATGGAATAAATAATGCCGCGTGTATCCAATTCACTGTACGCCTTTTGTATGGTATTGGGGTTGATGGACAACTGCAAAGATAAACTGCGCACCGAGGGCAGTTGGTCGCCCGCGTGCATAGCACCCGATAAAATGAACCGTTCCAACTGCTCAATGAGCTGTTCATATACAGGGGTGCGGGATAAGGCATCTATCTGGAACATATAGAACCTCCTTGTGTGATAGGTGTACTAGTCACCTTAGTACACCTAGACTATACAACATGGAAATTGATTTGTCAAGTGGAGTTCGGAAAAATTTTCAATTTTTCCGAACTCCGTCGACATTCCCCTTGCGTGCCGTTGTCGTGGCACGCATTTTGTCTACGACAAAAGCGGGAAAGTCGCGGCTGAGCACGTTGAACTTTGGGCTTTTCTAACATCGTTGAGACATCAAACAAAAACCACCCTTTTCATTGGAAAGGGTGGTTTTGAAGTTATCTGACTTTGTCGGTGATTTCTTTTTGGATTTTTTGGATGAATGCGGCAAGCTCCATAGAGCCCAAATCGCCATCTTTGCGGGAACGGACCGATACCGTACCGCTTTCTGCTTCGCGGTCGCCGATAATCAGCATATACGGCACTTTTTGCATTTGTGCTTCGCGGATTTTATAGCCGATTTTTTCGTTGCGTGCATCCCATTCGGATTGGATGCCTGCCGCTTTGAGCGCCGCGTTGACCTGCGCCGCGTTGTCGGCGAAGCGTTCGGAAATGGGCAACACGCGCACTTGTTCGGGGGACATCCAGGTAGGCAGTGCGCCTGCATATTTTTCAATTAAATACGCGAGCGTGCGTTCGTAGCAACCCAGCGACGTGCGGTGGATGATATACGGCAATGCCTTTTCGCCGTTCTCGTCGATGTAATACATACCGAATTTTTCGGCGAGTAACATATCAATCTGGATGGTAACGATGGTGTCCTCTTTACCGAATACGTTTTTATATTGGATATCCAGTTTCGGGCCGTAGAATGCCGCTTCGTCGATACCGATTTCATAGTCCACGCCCAGTGCATCCAGAATATCGCCCATAACCTTTTGAGCGGTTTCCCACTGCGCGGCTGTGCCCTCGTATTTATTGTTAGGGTTGGCGGGGTCCCACTGCGAGAAACGGAACGTACAATCTTCCAAAATGCCTACGGTATCCAAACAGTGCTTGGCGAGTTCCAGACAACCTTTGAATTCCTCTTTGAGTTGGTCGGGACGCAGAACCAGGTGACCTTCCGAAATGGTGAACTGGCGCACGCGGATGAGGCCGTGCATCTCGCCGCTGTCCTCGTTACGGAACAGCGTGGAGGTCTCGCCGAGTCTCATGGGCAGGTCACGGTACGAACGGCCGCGGTTTAAGAAGGTCTGATACTGGAACGGGCAGGTCATGGGACGAAGCGCGAAGCATTCCTTCGTCTCGTCCTCCGCGTCGCCCATCACGAACATACCGGCGCGGTAGTGATCCCAGTGACCGGAGATCTTGTAGAGGTCGCGCTTGGCCATGAGCGGGGTCTTGGTGAGCATATAGCCGCGCTTTTGCTCCTC
>JAZOCQ010000116.1:0-6807 GCA_045596565.1 Acutalibacteraceae bacterium | reverse complement strand
CTGCGCATCGGTATAAGAGTAACCTACCAGACCCATATTGATATCTTCAATCGTAGGTTGATAGAAATCCGCCTCTACCGTGTATGGAGCCACAGCATTTTCGGGGACCTTATACTGAGAAGCATCACCGCCATTGCGGAAGCCAACGCGGGTAGGCACGAACCGATTACCATTTGCATCTTTCACGAGCAAGGAGCCCGCTCTCAGCTGATAACCATCGGCGGCTTTCACGGTAATAACACCGGTTTCCTGATTAACAACCGCGGTGTTATCTTCCTGCGTACCTTCAACGCGCACGGTCCAATGCGTATCCATATCCGCCATCAGCGAAACGCCTTCGTATGCGTAGAAATTATCCACGTAAGCGGTCATGGCCACATCACCGGTCTCGGCACTCAACTGAATATTGGTAATGGTATCGCCCGCTTCACTATTAACCACAACGTCGCCGATTTCCACACCGTCTACATACAAAACAGCCGTTTCATTCGCAATATCAAACTGCAAACGGATATTTTTCCACTCACCGTTTGTCAGTGTGCCGATATTACCAACTACCGTTTCGGCGTTATTGTTACCCGTATCTTTGGCAGTTACGGTGCCATCCGGCGCGATCAGCAACGCAACCGCGCTCAACTTATAATGCACGTCCGTCAAGGCTGTTTTCAGCTCCAAGACGAAGGAGGTGTTTGCCTCGCCAAAGTACACGTCGAATACCACTTCACCTTGTGCGAGTGCAGGTACGGAGCGGTCGCCGCGGAACAGATTGCCGTTAACATTTTGCAATTTCAACGAGCGATTACCCGTTTTTGCCATATCGGAAGTAATCTGTACCAGACCACACGTGCCGTCTGCTTCTGCAGGCAACCAACCCGCATATTTCGCGGTGGTCGTTTCAAAACCGTTGGCTGCACCCTTGGTCTTATACATCATATCGCCGAAATCTTCCAGAAGCATCGTTTTGTTTTCTGCCCACTTGTTTTCCCAAGCGACGATATAATCATCATTGCCCTTGTAATTCGAAGGAGCAAGACTGGGTTGCTGTACGCGGTTACCCAGATTATAGTTTAATACTTCCGCCAAAGACGTTCTGTTATACAGATTCAACTTCTGTTTCCAGGTCTCCGTCTGGTCATCGGAATATGCCAGATTCAGCGGCCAACGCTTATACGAATTACCGCCCAAAGCATTATTGCCGCCCCACAGCAACAAATGGTTGCCGTTATGTGTTCCTATGGCAGGCATCGTGTTCGGCGCGGAAATATCGGTCAATTCCGGTTTCGTCCAGGTGACACCTTTATCGTACGAATATGCGATTGCGTAATTGTCAATGTCATCGCCCTGGCAACGCATAATATACTTCAGCGTACCATCCGCCAATTCCGCAATGCTGGCTTCACTGGTACCCGTTTCATAACCGCCGCCCGGCACCTCGTAGAACATAACATCCTCGCTGGTCAGCCACGTACTGCCGCCGTCCTTTGAATACAGCGTAGCCGTTGCGAGTCCGCCGGCGTTGTTTGCCTGTACGGCGAACGGGAAAATATAGTCTACCTCTTCACCCGCACCGTCAGCAGTAGACACTTTGATGCCGTTTGAAGAGCTGACGTTATAGGTGTACGGCGTGGTGATCTGTTCCGGGTGCGTCCACGTATAGCCGTTATCATCGCTGCGAGACATATACAAACGACCCCACGATTGGGACATATCCGTCTGAATAAAAGCAGTGGCACGAGTCATCAGCATGAAAACTGTATCGCCGTCTACTATCAAGCCGGAGCAATAAGGATAGGTACTGTCCGTAGAATTGACCTTACCCATTATCCGTGTCGGCTCACTAAAGGTACGGCCACCGTCAACCGAACGTCGTACGTAAATACCGGTACTGTTAAGCCCGTCCGTATCCTCACCCGTACACAGAATATCGCCGTTAGCTAATTGCACCACTCTGATATTTTTGGTATCTACATAGGTGATAGCCGTAGTCAAAACTGTCTTGTTGCCGTATACCGCTTCAAAAACGCCTAAGATATCGTCGCCGATGCTCACAGCATTCGCATTGTTGCCGTATACTTCCAGCGTAACCTCTTTGCCGTTTGTGGTTTCGGGCAAGCGCACAAAGAAGCCCTCGCCGTTGTCATAATGATGCAGTACGTTGCCATCCAACACAAAGCGGATATCCGCCCAATTGGATGCAAAAGAGTCTTTTACCACATCCAGATCCGCATACGGTACAAAGGTCACCGCATCGGTCTTATCGGCAGTCGCCTTATCCGATTCGATATCGCATACTTTTTCAAAAGTGCCGCCGCCATTGCCGACCAAGGCATTGGTATAGTTTGCGGTAATCAGCGTTTGCTGACGACCCGTAAAGCTCATTTCCTCGGCATCTTCCAAGTGGCAGTGCACTTTTACAAAGCGCGCCTCGGTTTCAAAGTTAGCAAGTACCAAGTCATTGCCCACTTTGAACAGATCCCACGTTTTGATACGTTCATAGGTGACGTTGTCATCGCTGACGTACAAAGCGAGATGTTCTTTGTGTAAACGGGACAAGCCGTCGCCGTCCGAAAGCACCACGCGGTTCACCTTCTGCACGGTGCCTAAATCGTAACCGATACTATTTAGCGTACTATCAAAGGTTCTATCCTTCAAAGAGCCAAATTCGCCCAACACACCCGTATAGGGATTCAAATCGTTTTCAAGGAACAAAACTTTGCCGTTTGCATCTCGTGCCGCCACCGTTACGGTGATATCACGGCTGTATACTTCCCCTTCGTATTCGAAGGAAGCGGTCATAGTCACATTAGATGCATTGTTTCCGTTATACACCAATTTACCGTCATTAGTAATGACAGAAACGTCAGAACTTACCCACCGGAGCGACACTTCACTGCCGTCTGTCGGTACGGTTACGGCGGTGGTCAACACCAAATCCTTGCACACGTCGCCAATAGAGGTGTTTTCACCTTTGATACTGTTAAAGGTAATGGAGCGCAACATTTTATCGACCACATCCAATTCATCACTACTGATAGGCGTAATGTCAATATCAGCGAGCGCACCGCTGTTGTTGGCTACGTTGAAATATACGTAACCGGGGTCGTCGCTATGTACCAATTCGCGATTGATACCCTCGTAGTACACGGTGGCACCGTCAAGAGAGGTCACTTTGACGTTCATTTTACTGCCTAAAACTTCTAATTCCACGTGCACTTCATCCGCGATTGCATTATTTGCCCACGTAATACGATTGGCGTTATTTTCTACCGCATCCAAACGGTAATCCACGCTTTCGCCATCATAGATAGTCATACCGCCACGGGTAAACACCAATGTGGTGGCTTTGTCGTATTGGTCGGTATAGGTACGCATCTTCGCAGGTTCTGCCGAACGGAACGTAAAGGTCACCGCACCGTTGCCTGCGGAGCTCTGTTGCACATCAAAAGATGCTGCAAAGTCGGAGAGCTTCATTGCTTCACCGTTCACCTTAGGTACGAGTGCCATCTGCTTTCTGAACAACTCGCCGAATGTATTGGAGGCGCTAAACGATGCTTTCAGCCATTTGCCACCCTGCAACACCCAGCGAACACCGGGACTTGTCTGGAATTTATCATGGATCAATTCTTCGCCGTTTTGATACGGGGTTTCCATGGCATACATTTTACCGTCATGCGCGAGATGATAAAAATCGAAACGTTCATTTAAGATGTTTACCAAAGCTTTATCTTCCGCACCAAAGGCATAATCATTACTAATAGACGTAGCGTTAAACAACCACGGGGTGGATTTACCGGTCAAAATGGCATTGTTTTTATTGCCGTTGTTGCCATAGTATTGACCATCTACTACTTCGGTCAAACCGACAAATGAAGAAGTAAATGCGCCGTCTTCCCCGTTAAAATCAATCGGGTTGCCTTCATTGTCCAAGCGGGTCACGCGCACAGCACCGAAGTACGGCAAACCGTGTAGCATACCGGCATAAGTAGTACCAATAAAAATGTTACCATACTGAATATGGATATCACTCTTGGTTACGTTTAATACTTCTGTACCATCCGCTAAGGTAACCACCGCATTGACTAAGCCGTTTTTCACAGTTAAGGTCAAATGCGCTTCACCAACCGTCTGGGTTGCCGCCGCACCACCGATATAAGTGGTATAAGCAGGCGAACCATTACTGTTTTTCGTCGCGGTGAAAGTAGAGCCGTTTACAGGCGCATTCAAATCGTCCAAGAAATATCCGCCATTATGAGAAATCGCAAACATCGCACCGTCGGTGCAACCGCTTGTCACACTGTCATAGCCGCCGAATTTGACAAACACGGGACTTTGGTTATGCGGATAAGCCGCTTCGCCGGGAGAAGTTAATACGAAATCCAAATCAAGTTGGAAGTTTTTAAGAGCCGCCTTGCTGCCGTCGGCATTGTTCAGTGCATAAGAATACACAACAGCAAACGGATTCACAGCAACAGTACCAATATCGTTTGCAATATGCAGCCATTTATTGGAGGACAAGACCATAGTGGGATACATACCGGCGTACGAGTAACCGCCGTTACCGGAACCGGGCATATAACCGCCGCCCCCAACACCTGTTGCAGGGTTATGCGGATTGCTGTTAGCAAAGCCCGAACCCAAAGGATTACCTTCTGCGTCCACGATGTAACCCGCGGCGTTCCACATCGGGAAGGTACCGCCACCGCCGTTGCCGTAGATGTAAAAATCAAACTTGCTCTCTAAATAGCCGGCAAGCGCCGTGTCTTTCACGTTAACGGTATACTTACTCGCATACGTGCCAACGGAAGAGACAGTTTTGCTGTCAATAGTCGTCAAACCAACACCTTTGCCCGTAGCGGCATCGTGATTGGTATTGTAGAGATACTGATTGTCTACATAGTTAACGTCAGGCAGGTCGGTAAAGTCGGCAGAAAACACTTCCACCGCTTTATCAATACCTTTTAAGCTGTTATGATAGGTACCAAAATCAACCGCGTTACCGTCGTCGTCATATTCTTCGATATCGACGTAAGAAATAATGTAGTCACGGTTAGACATACCGATGGAAACGTAACCGCCGTTGGGGGTATAATCCATTTCCATCGTTTCGTTACGGGTACCGTCTTCGCTGACGGTGGCGAAGGTCGCTTTACCGTTTTTCACTTCAACGGTCAACGTATACAGTTGTTGTGTACTTGCCGTTTCAAAGCGCTCGTACACCACTTCGCCTTTTTCCATTGTGTAATCCTGACCGGGTTTCAATTCACGCCACGCAATAGAAGCGTTGTTATAATGTTTCTCGTCGACAGTGGTGGCACTGATAACGCTTTTCTTGTTATAGAAAATCCAGCCATCGTTACCGGCCGCTTGTTCCATACCGGTACCGTTACCAAGCACCAACATACTACCCGTTACCGTACGACGGTAACCAAGTTCGCCAAAAGTGTTGGGCAACGCCGGAATATAACCTGCTTTTGTTTCGTCCAGACCAACCATAATCGCACCGCGATAGTCTTGCAGAACGGTAAGGTATTTGATAGTCATTTTGAAGTTTTTCAGTTTGACATCCTCACCGCTGAACTGCGGGATAATGGTGTCCACACGACGCATCATATTCGCGCCGCTCGAATTCACCACGCGAAGACGCAGATAACCGCTCGAAGTCAGCGCAAAGCCGGTTAAGATACCATTCTTACCCCAGCCGTTTGCTTCTGCATCACTGATTTCATCAGATTTTTGCGCAAACCACGCACGAGTAGAGCTGTACGCATGGTTTGTGGTAGAGGCAAAATGTTCACGCATCCACGTGTTGATTTTGCCGTCCAAAGTTTCTGTGTCACCCATAGGGGTATACGCAGTTTCATAATGCGTATTGTCCACCGAATCCTTCATGGTGGCGCCTTGCAGCAATTTACCGAGTTCCGAAAAATCTGCCACAAACTTTTTGGCAGTTTCGGTTTCGGCAGTCGCTGCCATCGGAAATGCACCCATTACGGACATCATACCGACAAGCAACGCCAGCGTGAGTGTCAAAGAACATACACGCAAAAAGAATTTTGCCAGTTTCATAGTTTCCGCTCCTTTTTTAATTTTTCACTTTCAGGTCAGAACAATCCAGATACGTGGAATCGTTCTATTTTATAATACAATACGCCTCACTAAATTTGAAAGCAAAAAATCATCATTTTATGTCACGATTTCACCATTTTATATTACATTCACATATAAAAGTTGATTTTTTCAAAGATTTTATGTTATCATAAACGTATAAGAATGCGTTTGAAAAGGAGGAAAACCATGCAGGTCGATCACTTGAAAGAAATGACTCCGGTTTTTTATAATCAACACGGCATAAAAGCCTTCGAACGTGTCGCTCCTTTTCCGCTACATTGGCACGACAGATTCGAATTGATTTATGTAATCCATGGCGAAATGCAGGTAAATATCGATAATAAAGAATACGTTGCTAAAGAGCATGAACTGATTATTTTAGCGCCACGCGTCTTGCACAGCGGCAATTGGAACAAACCGGCAGCTACGTATCACACCATTATGTTTGAACCATACCTCTTTTCCGGAAACATACCTGCCGTTAAGGAGTTTATCGAGGGGTTGCTACAAAAGCAAACCCGTCTTACACCCATCACAAAAGACAAAGATATCATTGGTTTGTTTTTGAAAATTTTCGATGCACAGGCGGAACAAGGTGACGTCGCAACACTATACGTATCCACGTATTTACACGCATTGTTAGCATTATTACGGGAGCGTTGTTTGTTGGATATGCAGGCAAGCTTCGCCGCCGAAAAA
>JAZOCQ010000115.1:0-3318 GCA_045596565.1 Acutalibacteraceae bacterium | reverse complement strand
TTTTGCGGATTTCCAACCCGAACAACACATTTTTGCGAATGGTACGCCACTCTAACAGATTATCCTTTTGCAGCATATACCCGATGCGGGGAGAGATGCCGGTGACCGGTTTACCGCCGATAAGCACCCGCCCGCCGGAGGGAGTCAGCAGTCCTGCAACAATGGACAAAAGGGTGGATTTTCCGCATCCGGAAGGCCCCACCAAACTGTAAAAATCCCCTTGTTGCATGGAGAAATTGATGTCTGTAAGAGCGGTGACTTCGCCGTTTTTGGCTTGGTAGGTATGCTCAATATTTTCGATGCGCAATGCTTCCATAAGACCGCTCCTTTCTCTCTAAAATATGCAGGAAAGAGCAGTTTTGTCATACTGAAAAACGCCGCGTACCAAAAGGTACGCGGCGTTTTTTTAGTGTTATGCTTTTGTTTTTGAACGATGGATATACAGTAGTATGACACAAACGGCGGCGCCGATAGCGGTGACAATGCCCACAAGCCTCCAGTTAACTGCTTGTAAGCCGGTGATAATAAATTCACCTGTATCGGCATCCTGTAAATGCGCAAATACGGCGCGCACGTCGAAAATCAGCGTGGCAACTGCCGTGATACCCGCCACAACCGCAAATGCGTTTTTCGGTTTGGCGGCGGTGACGATTCTGCCCACCGTTTCACCGCACAATTGCAAGTAACTGCCCACCAGTGAAACGCCCAGAGTCAATACGATGGTTTCGGGCAACATATAGGTCGCGTTGTACGCGAAAGAATAGATAAGCGCAGCAGAACTCGGAATGGATAGCCCCGCCCAGACGGTTGCGCCTGCAATTACGTGTAATATATAGCGTATCACACAGGCAACCAAAGTGCCGCATACCAGACCGGTGCTTTGCCGTTTGCAAGTATTGCGGAATACGCCGGCAATGCCCAGCGCGGTATACGCCAGTATGTAGTCGAGCAGAATCACAGCGGCAATGGACAACGGTGTGGTGAAATACAGCACATTTTTCATGCCTAACAGCATTTGTAACAAGCCGTACACGGCACCGGTGAACAAGCCGTGTTTAACGCCGTGGCGGTAGGCGATGACAGCGAGCGGCAACATACTGCAAACGGTGACACTGCCGCCGTACGGCAGTTCTAAAATGGGCAGTATACTCAATACGGTGGCGAGCGCCAGCATTACGGCACTCTCGGTCAGACGGACGGTTTTGTTTTTCATGGCAATTCTCCTTTTTTGCGCACAAAAAAACCTCCCGCCGGATGGACGAAAGGTGATAAAAGGAGCAGTTTGCGCCGTAAAAACTATCCCTCCGCCGGCATTATCCGGTTCAGGTTTTAGGGTTTCGGATATCTGTATCCGCTCTCAGCCGACGCACAGTCAGCGCCCCTTGTTTTTCTTATGCAATTTTCTACCCCCTACCATATCGTATATTTTTTGATTTGTCAACACATTTTTTAAAACCGACGCTCATACGATACTATAAAAAGGAGAGATGTGTATGTATTGGATTATCAGACGGCGGTACGTGCAGGCAACGGCGCTGGGACTTGCATTGGTGTTGTTGGCTACGGTGTGCCTGTACCGTTTGCATACGGCGGTGAGTGTGGCCTCAGCGGCTGCAAACACCAACTGGGGCTTGCGGTTTGGGGATAACGGCACCACACCGATAGGCAACGCTTCGGCGGAGTTTTTGCGGCAATACGACGCGGTGTATACGGGGGATACCACCCAAAAAGTGTTATATCTCACCTTTGACGCGGGATATGATAACGGGTATACGGCAAAGATTTTAGATACTCTCAAAAAGCACGGTGTTCCCGCGACCTTTTTTGTGGTAGGCAATTTCATGGAAACCCATCCCGAACTGGTGAAACGTATGGCGGCAGAGGGACATATTGTGGGTAATCACACGTATAGCCATCCCGATATGTCTGCCGTCAATACCGAAGAGGGCTTTCAAAAAGAATTGGAAAAATTGGAACAAAAGTATACCGAAATTACGGGCGGGACGATGCAAAAATATTATCGCCCGCCACAGGGAAAATACAGCGAGCAAAATTTGAAAATTGCGAAAGAAAATGGGTATAAAACCTTTTTTTGGAGCCTTGCGTACGTGGATTGGTACGTAGACGACCAACCTACCAAAGAGCAGGCGTTTGCAAAATTGTTGCCGCGCGTACATCCCGGTGCGATTGTGTTATTACATTCCACCTCCCGCACCAACTGCGAAATTTTAGATGAATTGCTCACAAAATGGAAAGAAATGGGATACTCTTTTCAATCGTTATCAGCGCTTTGGGATGCATAGATTTCGTTTTCTCGGATATGATAAGGGGGACAGAATTCGTATCCGATGACAGGTGCGAATCCTGTCATCGAAAGGGCAAAAACCCTTTTAGCACGATAGCGAAACCGACCGAGGGGTCGTCGCTGTCAGGGCGTTTCGCCCGTTCTCCAAGTTCCGAGAAAGGAGGCATCTGCCATGGAATGTTCCAAGGAAAATAAGTGTATTGAATGTCACGTAACACAGTGCGCAAATCACAGCAGTTGCGGTGAATACTGTGCGCTGGACCGCATTACGGTGGGTACGCACGAAGGCAATCCCACTATGGACCAATGCACCGACTGTATGTCTTTCCGCAAAAAGTAACGGAATTTGCTGACTGCCTTACCGATTCGGCACACCGGAAAACCGGCAATGTTATAGTTTGGGTATAGGTGGTTGGAAAAACCGCCGCAGGCATCCTGCGGCGGTTCTTTTTATAAAATAGGAGTTGCACTTTTTCCCTTTATATGGTATATTAATTTGTAATTGTGTAAAAAGGGGAGAAGTGGTACATGAAGGTGATGATTACCGTTGTCGGCACGCAACATATTGACGGGCAAACCGACAAGGTGGAACTCACCACGGGCGCGCTGATGCGACAGGAACCCGATGGATTCACATTGTCTTATCAGGAAACCGCCGCCACCGGTATGGAGGGCACGCTCACCAGTTTGCGCGTGCAGGATAACATGGTGACCTTACAACGCCAAGGTAAATCGGTGGGTCTGCTGGTGATGGAATATAAAAAACGCCATGTGTGCAGTTACAGTACCCCCGTAGGCAATTTGATGCTCGGTGTATTTACCGACCGCTTTGAACAGAATTTACAACTGGGCGGCGGTACGCTGGACGTGTCGTATACGTTGGATGTCGGCGGCAGTATGATGTCCCGTCAGGATTTACATATTGCGGTGCAGCCGTATTGCTGATTTTCAGAAAGGATGTTTTGTATGCAGAAAAGATTGCTTGCAATCCTGTTGGCTGTTGTGATGCTGCT
>JAZOCQ010000114.1:0-4427 GCA_045596565.1 Acutalibacteraceae bacterium | reverse complement strand
TGCTCGTCCACGAACAGGATATTGCCGAAATCCGCGACGATACCGACGTCACGTCCCACGTCCCGCAGGAAATTCTCCATGCCTTGCACGCCGTTAAAGAGATACCCTTGGTCTTCGTATACGGTACGCACACCCAGCGTTTGCGCAAAATCATAGATTTCCCGCACCGCTTCCAAACCTTGTTGATAAAATGCATTCCTGTTTTCGGCTATGCGAGCGGGGTTTTGGTATTCGCACGCAATGGTGTGATGCAGATACGGCGCTCCTAAAATCTGTGCAACTTTTGCATACTCTTTTGTGCGAGCAATCGCCCATGCGTTATCCTCACCCACCAGGTCAATACCCAGCGATACACAAGGGAAATCCACGCCTTTTTGGTCGGCATGCGATCGCAGTTTGCGCGCAAACTCCAAATCCGGCTCACTCAACTCAAACAGGTGGATGGTTTCCAGATGTTTGATGCCGTATGCGGCGGCAATGTCCACCATATCCATATACGAGTGAATCCCATCAAAAGGTGGGATATATAATGCAATTCTGTCCATGGTAAAACACTCCATTATTTGTATTTTACATTGACTTATTTTACTTTTCAATAGTTTTTTAAAAAAATACACGGGTATTTCGCCCAAAATATACGCTTTTCGGAATAAGATGGCTTAAATCAGCAGTTTTACTCACAAAAGGTTTTTTTGTAGTTTTCAATCGACTGGGCAATGACCTTAATCGCTTCCTCACTACCGCTGACTTCGTTGACAGCGGTAGTTTTATGTTCCAAATCTTTATATACTTTGAAGAAATGACGCATTTCTTCAAAGACGTGGTTGGGCAATTCTTCCATGCTCTTATACATGTTGTAATTCGGGTCATTGAAAGGCACGGCAATGATTTTTTCGTCGTTTCTGCCGCTGTCCACCATGGAAATCACGCCGATAGGATACGCCCGCACCAGGCACATAGGGTCGATGGACTCGGCGCACAACAGCAGAACGTCCAGCGGGTCACCGTCGTCGGCATAGGTGCCGGGAATGAAGCCGTAGTTAGCGGGATAGTGGGTCGCCGTATGTAAAATACGGTCCAGACGGATATAACCGGTTTCTTTGTCCAATTCGTATTTTTTGCGGCTACCTTTTGTGATTTCGATAACACATTCAAAATCGGTGGGCGTAATTCTCTCTAACGGTACATCATGCCAAATGTTAGCCATATCAAAACCCCTTATCGCTTTTTATTCAGTATAGCATAAAAACGGTGGAATAGCAAGGGGGAATGGGAGGTTTTATGGGGGATGTTCTGCTATTTATGGTAAAATAAAAGAGACAGTAGCACCCGAAGGAGATATAATCTCCGCTATTGGCTCTAAGGCCCAAGATGCAACTGTCCCTGACACCATTAAAGCACAAAATAGCTTTGGTGTCAATGTGGTATATGGTGAGGCTGCATTTGAGGCGGCCAAAAGTGCGGTGACACAGCAATACGCATCCAACAACCAACAGTTGACACCGGAGGGCGCTGTGCATGAGGTGGTGGCACAGTGGGTCGGAGATAACCTTTTCAAAGAGGGTTTTGTGCAAGCGATTGCAAACGGTGATGCATCCGTCGGCAATGCGTTTTTACGTGCGCTTGATAAAATACGTCTTGCGCTCGGCGGTACAAAAAACAGCCGCACCGCCGGCAACATTGCCATGGTAGAGCGACTGTTTATGAGAGCGTTGGATGAGAAATGGGTAAAATTTAAAAGTGCTACCGACGGGGAACAGTATGTTATAGGTTACACTGATAGCAATCAGCCTGTTGTGATTATCAGAGATAATATTTTGGAAGGTGTTTCCGAGGAAAGATGGATTGATACTGTCAAGGAAACCATAAAAAAACGATTTTCAAATGGGGTTCCTATAGGCGGACGTTTGGTTAAAGTGAATGCGATAACTCGCAAAGAGTATACGTGGTCCAGAGATACTCAGCAGCATAATAAAAAATCTCCATTGGTTTTTCAAGATAAGCTCAAAGCCGGCGGAAGTTTAGATGAGATAGTTCTGGCGTCCACAAATTATGTTAATGAAGACCTTAATCACAGCAGGAAAGATAACTTTACACAATTTGCGCGTGGAGAGGTGCTGTTGCACATCGGCTCAAATGATTATAAGGCCAGTGTAATTATAGGTTGGACTTCTGGGAATCAAATGGTTCTATACGATGTTATAAATTTCGAGCCTACTGTAATAAATATAAAAAAAGCAGGTGTGAGTTCGCCGTCCAGTTTCACAAAAGTGGAACAGAACAGTAGCAACACACCTACTTTCGACACTAGATTACCACAAAATAGCTTTGGTGTCAATAGTTATGATATGCAAAACGGCGGAGAAAATTCACAGTTTAGTTTTGGCCGTGTAAATGGGGTGGATATCGACGTACCGTATGAGGATGGCAACGTGGAGAGCGCGGCAAATTCCCAAGCGCTTGGGAATTTGGAGGAGACTGTTGGAAAAATTATCGAACTGTCAGATGATAACGAATTGTCAAGACGAGTGGAAGGTCTACACGGTTCAGGGAGATATAAGGAGATACAACGGTATATTCTTGAGGTCCTCAAAAATCAGCCATTGACACTAAGTGATGGTAGACAGATTGTCGTTGACCACAGGGACGCTCAGCACGTTGCAAGCAAATCCGGAGACGGAAAAACAGCTCAAATAGCCAAGATAAAAAAACTTGCAGAAACAGCAAAGCTCTACGCAGAGGATTCTGACGTAGAGCATAACAAGTTCGATTATTTTTGTTATTATAGGGCTGATGTTCGGTATGATGGTGAGACATTCCCCTTATATTTGAACGTAGGTCGTGGGAAGAATGACGGTAAATATCATCTTTATGACATCACTAAAAAATTAAGAGACACCGCCAACCGACTTAACGGTTTTGAGCGCCCCAAACCAAACGAGGGATACGCTCTCGGAAACGATGTCTCTACACATAGTATATACAAGTCTGCTGAAAAAGTCAACACAAATTATACGACGGACTTTTTGAAAGAGGAGACGCAGGTCGATGCTGTTCGTCGTGAAGCGACGGCGCGGGTTAGTTCAAAGTCACAAGAAAAGACAGTGGCGCAAGGGCGAACGCTTGAACAATTGGAACAAGAGTTGGGCGACCGTGAACTGTTCAATCGTTCTTATATGGCGGCGCAGATTGAACGTCCGGATGATACGGTAGAAATTGGCGGTAGAACCATTAGCAGCGATACCTACTATGGCTTTATCCGTCAGACAAAAGCGCCGGCGGTTATCGTGGAGTGCGCTTTCCTCGATAATGCATCCGACGTGCAAGTAGTGAATACCACCGCTCGCCAGCAGGCAATGGGCGTTGCTATCGCAAAAGGTATCCTAAAAACGCTGGGCATTGTATACATCGAGAAAGAGAAAGAGGAAATCAAACAGGAAGCTGACGGGGATACCGAAAGCAAGAAAATCTACCGTGTGCAGGTGGGCGCATACGCTGTCAGAACCAACGCTGAAGCAATGCTGAAAAAGTTGCAAGCGGCAGGGTTTGAAGGCGTAATTGTTTAATTTCTATTGCTCACCTATTGCTCACTTGCTAAAAAAGTAGTTGTAAATTAAAAGAAAAGAAAAAGCCCGCAAAGCCTTGTGGTTACTGGCTTTGCGGGTTTTTATTCTTGGTCCGAGTGACAGGAGTCGAACCTGCGGCCTCTTGAACCCCATTCAAGCGCGCTACCAATCTGCGCTACACCCGGATATTTCTTTTATACGATTTTCGTACGCGAATGAGTATAGCATATTGTTTTTCTAAAATCAAGTAATTTTTTTGCTTTTTTAAATTCTTTTAAAAAATTGGTATTTTTTGCTTGACTTTTCTTAAAACTATGTGTATGATATGTAGTGGTTAGCGGCGGCTAACCGCTACATATTTGTGTAATGAAATCGGGAGATTGGTTATGACCTTATGGGAAGCGCAAGAGGGAATTGAATATCGTATTCGCTCGATTGAAACCGACGATGAAGAGTTGGACGCTTTCTTGTTTTCTCTTGGTTGTTACAGCGGCGAACCGATTACGGTGGTATCGCACCTGAAAAGCGGTTGCGTTGTTTCCATTAAGGATGGTCGTTATAGCGTCGACAGACAGTTGGCAGAGGCGATTTTGATTTAAAAAGCAGTCACAGCTTTTTATTTTAGCATAGGGTTAGCGCTTGCTAACTTACATAAAAACATATAATCGGAAAGTTCAGATATTTTGGGAGGAAAATATGAGAATTGCGTTGACGGGTAATCCCAACAGCGGCAAAACCACTATGTATAACGCGCTCACCGGCAGCAATGAGAAGGTTGGCAACTGGGCGGGCGTGACGGTGGAAAAGAAAGAGCATGCGGTGAAAAAGGCGTATTGCGGCGGCGCGCGGGACGTGGTGGCA
>JAZOCQ010000113.1:0-2192 GCA_045596565.1 Acutalibacteraceae bacterium | reverse complement strand
GCCCAAACGCCCCCGGAACATAAAAAAGGGCGTTAAAACCATCCGTTTTTTTCGTTTCACTCCCGTTTTTCTTCAAAAATTACCAAAATTCCCCAAATATGGAAAGAAAAAGTTTATCGTCGAAAAAAGGCGAAAACTTTGTGCAACCAGCCGAAAGCGCCCATCTGAACCCCGCCAACGCATATTGTAAAACGATAAAATCTCACTTCATCGCGCTGAACTTTCCTTGATTTTGAAACACATTTTTGCATAAAAACACATTTTGCGTTATAAAAATGCAAAACTCACGAAAATTGCCAAATTATTTTTTGCCGTTGTGCCGTAGATTTTACAAAAAAAATTACCCGTAAGGGAGTTGCGATTAGGGATTTACAACATTAACCTCCCTCTGACGAGGGAGGTGGATTTTTGCGAAGCAAAAAGACGGAGGGAGAGAAAAAGAAGGACTACCCTTAAGTCAAAACCTGCGGTTTTGACACCTCCCCTGACAAGGGGAGGTGAGAAAAGTGTCTACAAAAAACAAGAGAAGATACACGGTATTTGTGTATATTCTCTATTTTATCCCTATGCACATCCGCCATATTGCGGTGCTGTTTGTCACTTTTGCGCTGACCATTATTTTTGATTTGGTGGTAGCGATTGTGGTAGGTGTGGTGCTGACCATTGTATTTATACTTATCGAAAAATGCGTGAAAAAGGGGAATGCATAATGGTAAAACATATTATCTTGTGGAAACTGAAAGACGAGCATAATACCGACGCGGTGAAAGCGGGCATCAAAGACGGATTAGAAGCGTTGCAGGGTGTCATTCCCGGCTTGTTGGAAATTGCCGTACAAACCGAAAAATTGCCGTCATCCAACGCGGATGTTATGTTGTATTCGGTGTTTGAAGATGAAGCGGCGCTGAAAACTTACGCCACCCATCCGGCACATGTGGCGGTGGCAGACGGCAAGGTGCGCCCGTTTACGCAGACCCGTATGTGTTTGGATTTCGAAGTATAGGTCGCGCGCGTTGTAAGACGAATGTGCGGGTTTAGAGCAAGAGAAGATACACGAAAATCGTGTATCTTCGCTTGCTTTTTGCGGACTCTTTTTTGCAAATAATAGCCAGTTGACCTTTGCCGTTAAAAATGGTATAATGATATGAAAACGCAAACCGAAAGGCGGAAAAGGAATGAAAGTTTCTCCTTCTATTTTATCTTGTGATTTTGCGCATCTCGCCGAACAGATGCAGTACGTAGAAAAAAACGGCGCGGACCTTGTGCATATCGACGTTATGGACAGTGTGTTTGTACCGAATATGAGTTTTGGCGCGGTGATCATCAGCGCTATCCGCCCGTATACGGATCTGCCGTTTGACGTGCATCTGATGATGCAGTATCCCGCCAAATTATTAGACGATTTCATTAAATCGGGCGCGGACCTTATCAACTTTCACGTGGAAGCGGACGTGGATATTGCAGACACGTTGCGCCGTATTCGTGAAGCAGGCATTAAGACCGCGCTCACCGTGAAACCGAACACGCCGGCATCCGCCGTGTTCCCGTACTTGGATATGCTGGATATGGTGCTGGTCATGACTGTAGAACCCGGTTTCGGCGGACAGAAATTTATGGCGGATATGATGCCGAAAGTTACCGAGATACGCGAAGAGACCAACCGTCGCGGTTTGGATATTTCCATTGAAGTGGACGGCGGCATCAACGAAGAAACCGCGAAGATCGCCGCCGATGCCGGCGCAGATATTGCCGTTATGGGCAGCGCGTTTTTCGGTCATAAAGACCCTGCCGCGTTAGCAGAAATCGTACACGGTTTCTAAACTGTTTTCTGCCGCGCGTGCCGCAAAAACACACCCTGTATGTACGGTACCGTATTCGTGAAGAAACGCCTTGACGTTATCGGATAACCGTTCGCAGTATACAACAACGGAAACGCCTGTTAAGGAGCGATATAAAACGGCACTGATAATTTGCTCGGATACCCGTGTGCGCAGAACGTCTTTTAACTGTAAAACGGCGTTTTCGTCGGTGATCGTGACGGTGTATACATTGTCGGCGGCGCGGGTGTGCGGTGTGATAAGCAGTAAACAACCGCCGTCGGTGGGCACGGCTTCTACCGTCAGAGCGGTTTCCTGCGGTACCGGCTCTTTTTCAAAAACCGTGTGCAATATGCGGCGTATGATCGCTTTGGT
>JAZOCQ010000112.1:0-14682 GCA_045596565.1 Acutalibacteraceae bacterium | reverse complement strand
GGCGCGAGCAAGCTCTTTTCCGGTGCCACTTTGGACAATTCGCTGTAATCGATTACAGACATGCCGCGGCGACCGGGAGTTGTCGGCTTATACACTTTAATAGCCATACTATACTCTCCTTATTCTTGGCTTTGCGGGTTTCACAAACGCTACGGCGAGGATGCGCCTCCGTTTGTTGCCCCCATACGTTGCCTTTGCGTTTAGAACATACCGTCGAAGAACTCGATAGTCTTGGAGTCCTCGGTCAGCGTGACAATCGCCTTTTTCCAGTCAGAAGTGTAACCTTCGTGACGGCCCATACGGCGCAGGCGACCTTTCATGCTGATGGTGTTAACCTTCGCGACTTTCACGCCGAAGATTTCTTCCACAGCCTGAGCAATTGCGATTTTGTTCGCGTCTTTCTTTACACGGAAAGTGTATTTCTTCTCAGGCAAAACGGAGACGGCTTTCTCGGTGATAACCGGAGCCAGGATGATATCACGTGCAGTGCTCATCTGTATACCTCCTCAATCTTTGCAACAGCGTCTTTCACCACGATGACTTTGTCAGCGTTCAAGACGTCATAGGTGTTGAGCGTATTGACCAGAGCGGTCTTGGCGCCTTCGATGTTACGGGTGGATTTCACAGCCACTTCGTTTTTCTCCGGCAGAACCAGCAGCACTTTGCGGTCCGCATTGAGAGCGGTCAGCATGGCAGCCACGGTCTTGGTTTTGATTTCGTCGAGTTTGAGTTCATCCAGAACAATCAACTCGCCGTCTGCCACTTTCGCGGAAAGAGCGGATTGCAGAGCCAGTCTGCGCACTTTCTTGGGCAGTACGTAGTTATAGGAACGGGGCTTCGGGCCGAGCGCCACGCCGCCGTGCGTCCATTGAGGAGCACGGGTAGAACCCTGACGCGCATGGCCGGTACCTTTTTGTCTCCACGGTTTTTTACCGCCGCCGGCGACTTCGGTACGCGTTTTGGTGGACTGGGTGCCTTGACGCTGGTTAGCGAGATAGTTCACAACCGCGCTGTGCATCACAACCTTGTTCGGTTCAATACCGAACACTTCGGCGGCCAGTTCCATCGTGCCGGTTTCTTTACCGAGCATATCATAAGTTTTTACGGTAGCCATTTGCTTTTCTCCTCCTCTCAAGCATTCTTGACGCTGTCAGTGAGAACCACGATGCCGTTTTTGGGGCCGGGGATGGCGCCTTTCACAGCAATCAGGTTGTTCTCTGCGTCTACTTTCACGATAACGAGATTCTGCACGGTCACGCGCTCAGCGCCCAAGTGACCTGCACCCTTCATGCCCTTGAACACGCGGGCAGGGTCGATAACGCCCTGAGAACCGGAGTGACGGGCAACGGGGCCGCTACCGTGGGTTTCTTTCAAGCGGGCGTGGTTCCAACGTTTGATAACGCCGGCGTAACCTTTACCTTTGCTGGTGCCCACCACGTCAACGTGGTCGCCCGCAGCGAAAGTATCCGCTGTCACGACGTCGCCTACGTTCACAGCGTCGGTGTTTTCCAAACGGAATTCACGCAACACGCGTTTCGCAGCGACTTCTGCTTTGTCGAAATGACCCTTCATGGGTTTGTTCACCAGTTTCGGAGAGATGTCACCGAAACCGTACTGTACGGCGGCATAGCCGTCGTTTTCCACGGTCTTTTTCTGCACGACTACGCAGGGGCCCGCCTCAATGACGGTGACCGGGACAACATTGCCCTTTTCATCGAAGATTTGGGTCATGCCCATCTTCTTGCCGATGATTGCTTTTTGCATGGTTTGTATACCTCCTTGGTTATTGGTTGACCTTTATACCTAATATAATAGCAGATGCGGGCTTTCCTTGCGGAGTTCCCGATGCGGCCGATAGGCTTTCGGTCAACATGACCTCGCTTTCGAGAAATCTATCAAACAGTCTTACAGTTTAATTTCGATTTCCACACCGGCGGGGAGTTCAAGGCCCGTCAGAGCCTCAACGGTCTTGTTGGACGGTCTGAGAATATCAATCAGACGCTTGTGGGTGCGAGTTTCGAACTGCTCGCGGGAATCCTTGTACTTATGCACAGCACGAAGGATGGTCACAACCTCTTTCTCGGTCGGCAGCGAAATCGGGCCGGACACGCGAGCGCCGGTGCGGCGAGCGGTCTCCACGATTTTCTCTGCTGCTTGGTCGACCAACTGATGGTCATAACCTTTGATACGAATACGGATTTTTTCTTTGACTGCCACTGTAAAACGCCTCCTTAAATTTGTAGTTGGCGGGCGACGCTAAAACCGTACACACCGCCGGGTGTTTCTTTCCCGGCCGTTAAAAAACCGGACAAACTGCGTCCGGATTCGGTTCAAGCGTCCTGTGCCGTCTTTGGCTCGCAAGTCAAACGCATACACCGTTGGGGAGTGCATACGTCGCCTCTGACACACAGTATTTCTTGTCGCCCGGTTTAAAATCGGACATACTCAGCGGAAAAACCGGCAATACCTGCCGCAACCTCCCACGTCATCGCATATCGTGCAGTCTGCGTAACCGAAAATGGGCATACTTGCCCCTTTCTCCATAGTCACGCCCGATTATAATACTATAAAAAACCAATAAAATCAAGTGTTTTTTGATATTTTTTTGAAAAATTTTTGCAAGCACTATATCTTGTGTTTTATTGTGTTTCTCGTTACAATTTTTAGTATTTTAATGCATTTTCCAATAAAAAATCTCTTGCTTGGCAAGAGATTTTTAAAATTTATTTCTTTTGTTTACGGAAATAAAGGTAACCGACAACCGCCGCTGCCGCTACGCCCGCAACCGCCAACACGGTGAGCCATGAACGGCTCTCGCCTGTCGTTTGCAGTTGTGCCACCGCGACTATGCCTATGGTGTTGGTTTCCGCCGTAACGGTGCGTGCCGCCGCATCCACCTTGGACACCAGAATTTGCGGGGTGCCATCAGCACCCACCAATACCACCGCCGTATCCCGCGGCGTATAGTCTGCGGGGATAGCGACCGTGATGGTGAACGTCCCGCGCGGGCGCACGGTAACGGTATCCGCCTGTGCGGTGATGGTGTATGCGGTAAACTTTTCCGCCAGCGAGGACAGCGCCGTGTGTCCGTCGACAAGCGGCGCTACCGTAATTTGCGTGTTTTGCGGGAACACCCCCGTTGCCGCCTGCAACGTCACCCCGCCGTCTGCATACAACGTCTGCAACGGTACGGTCGGGCGGGTGGTTTGCGTCGTGGTACTGCCTTTCACCGTTACGCGACCGTTTTTAATGGTGGTGCGGGACGGTCCCGTACTTCCTGCCAGGGTCACCTCACCGTCCTGCGCGGTGGTGGACGGTGCCGTGCTGCTGCCGTCGGTGGTCACCTCGCCGTCTAACGCAGTAGTGGATGCCGTGGTGCCGCCGTCGGTGGTGGTGACGTCATCCTGTCCCTCGGTGGTGGGGACCGTGGTGATGCTGTCACTCGGCGGGAGGGTGGTACTGCCGCCGGTGGTCGCCATCGCTTCCAGCGTATTTTCCGTGGTGACGTCCGGCAAAGCGGTTGTGCTTTCCTCGGTGGTGCTCAACGCCGCCGCCGAGAAAGACATACACATACACAGCGCTATCGCGCATATCGCCTTTTTCACGTTATTCTCCTCCCGTCTTGCGGAGTTACCCGCGCATACAGGTCGGCATATATACCGCCCTTTTGCATCAGTGTTGCGTGGTCGCCCTGTTCCACAATTTCTCCGTCTGCAACCACCGCAATTTCGTCAGCGTTCTGAATGGTGGTCAAGCGGTGCGCTACCACCAAGGTGGTACGCCCGATACACAATTCGTCCAGCGCTTGCTGAATCAGAATTTCGGTGGTATTATCCAGCGCGCTGGTCGCTTCGTCCAAAATGAGAATGGGCGGGTTTTTCAAAAACACGCGCGCAATACAAAGCCGCTGTTTCTGACCGCCGGACAACCGCACACCGCGTTCGCCGATAACCGTGTCGTAGCCATTGGGCAATGACAAAATATAGTCGTGCAGATTGGCGCGTTTTGCCGCTTCAATCATCTGCTCTTCGCTCGCGTCAGGGTTACCGTATAAAATGTTATCCCGCATGGATGCATTAAACAAATACACGTCCTGTTGCACAATACCGATATTACGGCGCAAATCTTCCCGCCGTATACTGTCCAGCGGCATACCGTCTACCAAAATTTCACCGCTCGCAATATTGTAAAAATGCGGAATCAAATGACAAATGGTGGTCTTGCCGCCGCCCGACGGTCCTACCAACGCAAACGTTTTTCCTGCAGGGATATGTAAAGACACGCCTTTTAGCACGCTGTCCTCTTCCCCATATCCGAAACGCACGTTTTCCAGTTTAATATCGCCGCAAAGTCTGCCCACCGCTTTTGCGTCGGGCGCATCCGCCTCGGGTGCAACGTCCAGCACCTCCACGAACCGTTCAAATCCCGCCGCACCGTTTTGGAATTGTTCCATAAAACGAATGAGGGTGTTGACAGGGCCCAAAAACAAACTGATGGACACCACAAATGCGGAATAGTCGGCAAAATCAATACTGCCGTTATACAAAAACAAGCCGCCCGACACCAAAATCACCACGTTAAATACATTGGTGATAAAGGTGGTGGAAGAAAAAAACTGTCCCATTGCTTTGAACGCATCGCGGCGGGCACGTTTAAACGCTTCGTTGCCAATCTCAAATTTTTCGGTTTCTTTGTCAGCGTTGACAAACGCTTTGGTCACCCGAATACCCGAAATACTGCTTTCCAGCGCCGCATTGATTTTCGCAATGGATTCGCGGCTGTCCTGAAACGCTTTGCGCATCCGTTTGCGGGTGAACAGCGACACCACCACCAAAAACGGCACGCATCCAAACACAATCAGCGCAAGTCCTGCGTGAATAGAAAGCAAATACGCAAACGACAGCACCACCGATACCGTTGCAATGATCACCGTTTCGGGACCGTGGTGTGCCAATTCGCTGATGTCGGTCAAATCGTTGGTCAGGCGGGACATAATTTTGCCCGTTTCGTGATTGTCATAAAACGAAAACGGCAACGTTTGCAGGTGGCGGAACAGTTGACTGCGCATCTGCGCTTGCATACGCACACCCATCATATGTCCCTCATACTGAATAAAATAGTCGAGCAGCATACGACAAATATATAACAACAATAACGTAAGGCCCGCCATCACTACAGCCATATATTTGCGGTTGGGGATAAGGTCACCGAGCATTTCGCGGGTTACGACCGGATATGCTACGCCGATAAGTGACACCAAAAACGATGCCAGTAGGTCAAGTATCAATATTTTTTTGTGCGGTTTATAATAACTTAAAAATCGTTTGAGCATATACCTGCCTCCCTACTTTTCAGTATACCGCAACCGCGAAAAAATTGCAATAAAAAACCACAGCGAGGTGTCTCGCTGTGGTTTTGAGTGTGAAAAGAATCTTATTTGAGTTCCACTTTCGCGCCAACTTCTTCGAGTTTCGCTTTGATGGACTCGGCTTCGTCTTTGGATACGCCGGTTTTAACCATTTTGGGAGCGCCGTCAACCAATTCTTTGGCTTCTTTCAGACCCAAGCCGGTCACTTCGCGGACAGCTTTGATAACGTTGATTTTGGAATCGCCTGCGGAAGTCAATTCGACGTCGAATTCGGTCTTCTCAGCAGCAGCGGCAGCGCCGTCAGCAGCAGCGGCAACAACAGCAACCGGAGCAGCAGCGGAAACGCCGAATTCTTCTTCCAGAGCTTTCACCAGCTCGGAAACTTCCAAAACGGACATAGCTTTGATTTCTTCAATAAGAGCAGTAATCTTTTCAGACATGATTTTTTCCTCCAAATCGTTTATATTTTTCAAAAATTATTCAGCAGCGGGAGCGGCTTGCTCGCCTTCACCCTGCTTTTCGGCAATCGCGTTCAAAGCGACAGCCAAACCTCTGATGGGACCGTTCAAGACGCTGAGCAACATGGAAATGAGACCTTCCTTGTTGGGCAGTTTCGCCAATTCGTTCACACGCGCGATGTCAATGACGTCGCCGTCGAGGAAGCCGGCTTTCACCTTGAAATTCTCATCAGCCTTCGCCTGCTCGCAAAGAATCTTTGCGGCGACGGTGGGGTCTTCTGCGCTGATAGCCAAAGCAGTGGTGCCTTTGAGAACGTCATAGAGACCTTCAAGACCGGCTTTTTCGGCAGCGCGGCGCAACATGGTGTTTTTCACAACCGTGTATTCCACGCCGGCTTCGCGCAGTTTGCGGCGCAGGATGGTATCGTCAGAAACCGAGATGCCTTTATATTCCACAAGGACACCGGCGGCTGCACCGGACAGTTTACCTGCCAACTCTTCAACGTACGCCTGCTTTTCCAGCAAAATCTTTTCGTTAGCCAATTCCTTTCACCTCCGTAATGGTTGAGCAGTTTTCTGCTCTTGATGTATGCCGTTACATCCGTGAAAAATCCCCTCACGCGATTCCACGTGAGGGGACAGCATTAACAATTACATACCTGCGTTTGCACGCAAGGGAAATTCATGTTAAAGCTTTCTGCCTCGGCAGGCCGGGACACCCCGATTATATCCGCAAACGATTTGCACCGTTTTTGGAAACCTGCTGTCTGTGGAAGAACAGCAACAGTAGGATATCACAAAGTTTTTCACTTTGCAATAGCCAATTTCAGAAAATCTTACACGCTGAATTTCGCGTGGTTGATTTTCACGCCGGGGCCCATGGTGGACGCCACGGTGATAGAGCGGATGTACTGGCCTTTCATAGCGGCGGGTTTCGCACGCACGATAGCGCCCATCAATGCATCCAAGTTCTCCTGCAATTTCTCAACACCAAAGGACACTTTGCCGATGGGGCAGTGAATGATGTTGGTTTTGTCCAGACGATACTCAATTTTACCGGCTTTCGCTTCGGTCACAGCCTTGGCGACATCGGGGGTAACGGTACCGGCTTTGGGGTTGGGCATCAAGCCACGCGGGCCGAGCACTTTACCCAAACGACCGACAACACCCATCATGTCGGGGCTTGCAATAACCACGTCGAAATCCATCCAGCCGCCGGTGATTTTGGCGACCAATTCGTCGGAACCTGCGTAATCCGCACCGGCAGCCAAAGCAGCGTCCACTTTGTCGCCTTTGGCGAACACGAGCACACGCATATTTTTACCGGTACCGTTGGGCAGCACCACCGCGCCGCGAACCTGCTGGTCAGCGTGACGGCTGTCAACGCCCAATTTTACGTGCAGTTCAACAGTTTCGTCGAACTTTGCCTTGCCGGTTTTGATAGCCAGGTCAAGGGCTTCGTTTACTTCATAAAGATTTGTTCTGTCAATCAGTTTTGCACTGTCAACATATTTCTTACCATGTTTCATTGGTTTATATCCTCCCTGTAATTACCGGTATATAACCGGTTGAGTGGTAAATCGGAATGTTAGGATTGTTCCTCCCACCCTAGTGTAGACAGACAATGTCTGTCACGCTAACGGTTTAGTCGACTACTTCAATACCCATACTGCGTGCAGTACCTGCGACCATGCTCATAGCGGTCTCAATGCTGCCTGCGTTGAGGTCGGGCATTTTCATTTCTGCAATCTTCTGCACCTGTTCTTTGGTGATTTTGGCAACTTTGGTTTTATTCGGGACGCCGGAAGCAGTCTCGATGTTGCACGCCTTTTTAATCAGCACCGCTGCCGGAGGGGTTTTGGTGATGAAAGTAAAGGAGTGATCCGCGTAAACCGTAATCACAACGGGGATAATCAGGCCGACATCATTCTTGGTGCGCTCGTTGAATTCTTTGGTGAACGCCATGATGTTAACGCCGTGCTGACCGAGTGCAGGGCCTACCGGGGGTGCCGGAGTTGCCTTGCCTGCCGGAATTTGCAGTTTGATATAACCGATAATTTTCTGAGCCATTTTAAATTGCACCTCCAAAATTTGTGGTAACGGCGGAGCACTTTGTACTCCTCCCACAACCGGAAACTGTCCGGCGACAGGTAAGAGACCAATCGTCTCGTACAATCAATGTTGTTTTGCGAACCGCGGTTCGCATTGCGAGCGGATTTCTCAATCCATCAGTTCCGCTTGCCCCAATTCCAGTTCCACAGGCGTTTCTCTGCCGAACATGGAAACGGTCACGCGGGTCTTGCCTTGCTCGCGGTCGATTTCGTCCACCTTGCCGCTGAAGCCTTCCAGCGGGCCTGCCACGATACGCACGGTATCGCCGACAGCGTAGGCGATTTCGATTTCTTTTTTCTCCACACCGAGCGAAGCGATTTCCGCCTCAGTCAGGGGAACCGGCTTACCGTTGGGGCCAACGAAACCCGTGCAGCCGCGAATGTTGCGTACCACAAACCAAGAATCGTCGGTCATCACCATTTTAACCAGTACATAGCCGGGGAAGAGCTTGCGCTCCACTTCTTTTTTCTTGTTGTCTTTGCCAATCTCCACAACCGTTTCGGTGGGTACGGAGATTTCCTTAATCCAATCTTCCAGATGGCGGTTTTCTACCGTCGTGGCAAGATTGCTCGCAACCTTATTCTCATAGCCGGAATAGGTGTGCACGACATACCATTTTGCTTCTTCGCTCATGCTCGTACCTCCCTCAATGTGTCAGGATTGCTCAGCCGCCGATTTTCAGCAGCAGGTCAATCAACGCACCGAGTCCGAAGTCGAACAAGCAAATCACCAAACCCAAAACAGCGCACACCGCCAGCGTCACGCCGGTGTTGCGTACCACTGTTTTCATGGTAGGCCACGTAATCTTTTTGAACTCGCCCTTGGTATCGCGGAAAAATTTCGCGATGGAAGCGGGAACAAAACCGGTTTTCTCGCCCGCTTTCTTTGCCTTAGATTTACCGGCAAAGTAGCAGTACACACCGATGACGAACACCGCCGCCGCAATGAAAAAGCATACTTTCTGAGCATTGATGTCGGAGAAGAAATAATCCAACCATTTGCCCAAGCCCATTGCCGCGATGTCAGAGAACATATGCAGGTTGCTGAGAACTAGGATGAGCATCACGACCAAAGCCGCTACCGCTGCAATAAATCCACCGGTCAACATCTTTTTGTCCTCCTTACTTCGTTTCTCTGTGTTGCGTGTGTTTGCGACAGAAACGGCAGTATTTGTTCATTTCCAGTCTGTCAGGGTTGTTCTTCTTGTTCTTCATTGTGTTGTAGTTGCGTTGCTTGCATTCGGTGCAAGCCAGAGTGATTTTGACGCGCATAACGGCACCTCCCGATATTCGGAATTTTCTGGCGAACAGTATTCGCCGCTAACCTCCCTCGACGGTGTTATCACCAAGGGGCGTACGCTTTTAGGCGCACAAAAATAAAACCCCTTTTACGAGGTAATACTTACTATAGCATACAAAATGCAAGCGGTCAAGCATTTTTTTCGAAAATTTTTTGGCTTGTGGTAACGGTTGCAAGCGACCACAACATATTGTAAAAAAGGCGGTGCAAGACTCGCTTGCACCGCTCGGTTTACAATTTTGTTTCATCATATACCGCACGTTCACCACCAATACATTTCGGGCGGGTGCGTGCGCACAGCAATATCGCTTCGCCTATGCGGTCCACCGACAGTCGTACCGGCACGGCAACTCTTTTTAAATGCATTCCAATCAGCGTACCGCCGACATCCATACCCGCGTCCGCTTTGATTTCTTCCACCGCAACGGGATTGGCAAATGCCGCATAGGCGGCGGTGGCAAACGCGCCACCCGCTTTGGGGCGCGGAACGACGTTGACGATTTCCTGCCCGCGCACCGCGTCCCGCTCGACAATGAGTGCACGGTTCAAATGTTCACAACACTGCGCCGCCACAAACACACCGCGTCTTGCGGCAGTTTGGTAAATGCCGTCAAACACCGCCTTGCCGACGTCCTCGGCAGAAGCAGTGCCAATACGGCTGCCCGCCACTTCGCTGGACGAGCAACCCACCACCAAAATATCCCCCGCTTGCAGTTTTGCGGTTTCCAACAATTCTTTGGTCGCCTGCGCGGCGGTACACTTGATTGTTTCTAACATTTCTATCATCCTTTATACCTTATTATATATAGGCTACTTACCCACACAAAAGCGCGAGAACACTTCGTTCACTACTGCATCGGTGGTACGCTCACCCGTCAGCGACAAAATCGCCGACACCGCGCTGTCCACGCACACCGACACCGCGTCGGCGGTCAGTCCGCTTTCCAGCGCGGCAAGTCCTTCTTTGAGCGCCTCTACCGCCCGCACCGCCTCGGCGCGTTGCCGTTCGGTGGCGAGCAGGGGGGTGTCTGCCTGCAAACGGTAGACACCGGTGATTTGTGCAACCGCCTCGGTGAGTGCCTCTTTGCCGGTACCGTCTTTGGCAGACAATTCCACCATAAAACGGAACTTGTTTTGCAGGTAAGCTGTATCCATTTGTTGCGGTAAATCGCTTTTATTGATAATCGCAATAGCGGGCGTGTTTTCCAGTTGCGCTATGAGTGTGCGGTCGGCATCGTTGAGGACCTTACTACCATCAAACACCGCCAGCACCAATCCCGCATCCGCCAAGCGCGCGCGGGCACGCTGGACGCCGATGGCTTCCACCGTATCCCCCGTATCGCGGATGCCCGCCGTATCCGCCAACCGCAAGGTGATGTCCCCCACTTTCACCGTTTCTTCCACGATATCGCGGGTGGTGCCCGCCACGGGGGTGACGATACTGCGGTCAAATCCGCTGAGCATATTCATCAGCGTCGATTTGCCGACGTTGGGACTGCCCGCAATGACGGTGTCCACGCCCTCGCGCAGTATCCGTCCCGCGTCAAAGTCGCGCAACAGCCGTTCGAGACTGTCCACGCACCCTTGCAAGGTGGTTTGCAGTTGGGTTTCTCCCAAATCGGGGATATCGTCATCAGGATAATCCACAAACGCCGAAAACTGCGCCGATAACCCGAGCAGACTATCTTTCACCGCCGTTAAATGGCGGAATACCGCGCCCGAACGCGCGGCAAGTGCGGTGCGGGCGGCAAGCGCGCCATCCGCGGCAATCAAATCCATCACCGCTTCCGCACCGGTCAAATCCATTTTGCCGTTGACAAAGGCGCGGCGGGTAAATTCGCCCGCTTCGGCGGGACGTGCGCCCGCGGCATACAGTGCGCGCAACACACGTTTTAATAAATACACGCCGCCGTGGCAGGACAATTCCACCGTATCTTCACCCGTATAACTGTGCGGCGCACGAAACACCAGCGCCACACATTCATCTATATCACCGTCACTGTCAAACACGTGCCCGAAAGCGGCGGTATACCCCTCCATTTGGGTCAAATCCTTGCCGCGGAACACCTTGCCTGCGACCTGCAACGCCTGTTCACCCGAAACGCGGATAACACCCAGTCCCGCCGCCGCAATCGGCGTGGAAAGCGCCGCAATCGTATCCAGTTGCATAAAAAACCACACCTTTCTAAGCGATAGCCGAAAAGACGCCGCGTGGGCGATTAGGAGTTCGATTCTTTTCGGCTATAGTATACCACACTCGCCCGCCGCTGACAAGTAGTATCATAAATTGGCCGCTACACACATATCTTGTATGGGTGATGTTATGCGAAAACCAAGAACTTTTAAAAAAATAGCGTGGACGGCAGGAGTTTTAGCGTGCGGTATTCTCATCGGACAAGGCTCGCCCGAAAGCTTTGCGGCTATCGGACAAAAACTCGCTATGGTATCGGTGGGTATGCAACAACCCGCCGACAGCGCACGGGTGTTGAGTGGACAGGTACAAGACGCACTCCAAGCGGTCAAACCCACCGAACTTTTACCGTCCACCACCGCGTCCACCACGCTCACTGCTCCCCTGACACAAACAACCACCGTTCCCACCACCGCGCCTACCGTTGCGGCGGCGGCTGTCGCCGTACCTAAAAAAGCCGCGGGCGCGGGAAACGTATCCGAACAGTTACTGTCGGGCAGCGGGGCAGTGCAAGGGGTCGCACTACGCAATATTTCGGGCAAATCGTTTGATATTGCCGCCGAACTCAAAAAAGGCACCTCCATACGCGCGCAAAAAGATGCAGACGGACCGCAAGTGCTGCTGATACACACCCACACCACCGAAAGTTATCTGACTTACGATACGGGATACTACAATCCCACGGATATCGACCGTACCTTTGACACCTCCCGCAACATCGTTGCCGCGGGCGCGGCACTCGCCGCCGCGTTGGAAAAAGCAGGGGTGCGTACCGTACACGATACCACCGTGCACGATAACCCGCAATATACCGGCGCATACTCCCGCTCGGAAGAAACCGTCAAAGCGTTACTCGCAAAATATCCGTCGGTCAAGGTAGTCATTGACGTGCACCGCGACGCCATTATGCCGGACGATAACACCCACGTCAAACCCACTGTCACCATTGATGGTAAAAAAGCCGCACAACTGATGCTGGTGATGGGGGTGGTCAACTCCAAAAACCTCCCCCACCCCAACTGGCAAAGCAATTTCTCGCTCGCTTTGCAGGTGCAAAAACGGTTGGCGGATACCTATCCCAATCTTGCACGTCCCATGTACGTCACCGCCTCCCGCTATAATCAGCATTTATCAGCGGGATATATGCTGGTAGAGGTGGGCAGTGACGTCAACACCGTGGACGAAGCGGTATATTCTGCCACCCTTTTGGGTAACCTATTGGCACAACTGTTAACGGAGGGATAAGTATGCGAAAATTTCGCGGATTTTGCGCCGCGTTTGCGGTGACGTTGTGTGTGCTGGGATTGGGTGTGGGGTTATACACCGTGGGTTACAACTCCCGCCGTATGACCGAGGGGGACAAAAACGGAGAATTTACGGTGGAAAACGGTAAAATCCATCTCACGTCCGCGTCGGGTAAACAACTCTCCCTCGCCCCCATTGATGAAACCGCCCACACCGCACCGCTTTGCCCCGCCCCCGCGCGGGTCACCCTGCAACTGTTGCGCGGGGTCGCCGCGCTTGCCGACGGGCTGGCGGAAAAACTTACCAACCCTTGATACTGTGGTTAAAATCGCCTTATCACCCCAAATATTGTGCCTTTTCGACATTTCCCTATTGCACTGACGATAAAAATCCTTTATAATAGGTGTATAAATGTCGGAGGAGGCTTTTATCTTGAAAAAACATCTATTACGCGTGACTACCGGTTTGATGGCTTTGGTGCTGTTGTTTGGCTGTACCGCCTGCCGTAAACCCACAGATTTGTCCGTTTCCGTCAACCAACCCACCACTACCACCGCGCCCACTACCACCGCCGTGACCGGTGCGCTCAACCTGCTGACAGGCGAGCGGTTAAAGGGCTATGACAACCGTCCTATCGCGTTTATGATTGGCAACGTCGCCTACTCCGCCACCATTCAACAAAAACACATCGACAAAGCGGATTTCTATGTCGAAGCGGAAACCGAGGGCGGTATTTCCCGCATTATGGCGGTGTTCGGCAGTGTGGAAAATCTGCCGGATGAAATCGGTCCCGTGCGTTCCGCACGTACCCATTTCGTGAAAATCGTCAGTGCGCTGGACGCTATGTACTGCCACGTGGGCGGCAGTGTGAAAGCAGATGCGCTGATTCCCCAACTTGGCATCACCGATTTGGGGTCGAGTGCTTCTCAGTTAAGCAAGGAATTGCAATCGGTCAACGGTTGGGGTTCGGAACATCATAAAGTGTTCAACATCAGCAAGGTGAAAAACACCATTTCTTCCAGAAAAGTCGCTACCACCACCAACAGAACGTCGCCGTACGTATTCGGCGATAAAAAAGGTGACGGCGTGGGTAACACGGTGCAGGTGAACACCTCTACTTCCTGGAGAACTTCTTTCACCTATGATGCAACCACCGGTTTATATACCAAGCACCGCAAAGAAGCCACCACCGAGGTACACAAAGCGTATGACGGCGACCCCATTCAGGTGAGCAACGTCATCGTGATGTACGACGAGCGGTTCCAAGAGGACAATGAGCATATCAGTTTCACGCTGAACAGCGGCGAAGGGTTGTTGGTCACCGGCGGGACAAGCCGTCCCATCAAATGGACACGCACCAACAGCCAATTGACCTTCACCGAAACCGACGGCACACCGCTCACCGTTGCTACCGGCAAAACCTACGTCTTACTCACCTCTACCGCTCTGGCGAGCAAAACCGTTTTGCAATAAACCTCTCCGCAACATGGCGGTGTATACATGAAACACAAAAAGGAAGTACGAAAATTTTCGTTGAAGTGATATAGTGATGGTAGACACTAAAAAAGTGTCTACCATCACTTTTTATGTTAAAATGAAGAAAAGGAGATGAAAAAATGGGAACACCGTCGCGTTAATCAAATCAGCAGGGTCTACTTCTAAAGCATCTGCAATATTGAAAAACACATCTAAAGAGAACGGACGAACCAGACCCGGTGCTTCAATAGCACTAATATGCGAACGACTAACGCCCGATTTCTCCGCAAGTTGTTCTTGCGACACACCACGCATTTTGCGCAAAGCGGCAATGGCTATTCCTAACTGAATAAATCTATCTCTATTCTTAAACTCTATTTGTTTGCTCATAAAACAGACACCGTCCTCTCTATACATCATTATACTTTTTACCGACTTACTTGACCGTATACACGATAGAGCACTTGACTAATATTTAAAGCAAAAGTATACTTATAAGAGAAAATGCAAAAATCAGAGTGCAATAAAGTGAG
>JAZOCQ010000111.1:0-2216 GCA_045596565.1 Acutalibacteraceae bacterium | reverse complement strand
AAAGATATTTCACGGTGCCGTCTATCTGCGACGTGAGTTTGCGCACAATTTTAGCCGTCGGCACGGTAAACCACTGTTGCAACTGTTCTCGTAATGAGAGTGGCAAATTGCTCATCGCGGCAAAATCGATCACACCGGCATCCAGCCAACTGCGTACTTGTTTTGCCCGAAACGCGGGAAATCCTTTTTCGGTGAGAAACGCAGTCAGTTGCTCATCCGACATAGACCGTATATCTTGTTTCATCAGCCATTCTTCCTAAACGAGGCAATAAAAAAGCCATCGGTATTATGCACGTGCGGAAACAGTGTGATTTGATGCGACAAAGGCAGTCCCGCTTTTTCAAAGCAAGATGGAAGCGGCAATTCCCTTGGAGAAAAATCGGGATGAGAGCACAAAAACGCTTCTACCACCTGTTCATTTTCCTCGGGACGCAACGTGCAAGTAGAATACTGCAACACGCCGCCCACACGCACCATCTGTGCCGCACGGTTTAAAATCTCCAGTTGTAACGGTGCTAAGTTCGCAACGCTTTCTTTTGTTCGATAGCGGATTTCGGGTTTTCGACGAATAACGCCCAAGCCCGAACACGGCGCATCACACAGCACCCTATCAAACGCCTCGCACAATGCAGGCGGTAAAGGCGACGCAGCATCCCGCACCACCGTTTCGAGACATGTGATACCAAGCATTGCCGCACGGGATGCGATGGTGTCACATTTTTGCGGGTATACGTCCCCCGCTAACAAATACCCGTCGTTTTGCATGTACTGTGCCAGCGTAAAACTTTTTCCGCCCGGTGCGGCGCAAACGTCCGCGATTTTCTCACCTTTTTGCGCTTCCAACGCATGACAGCAATACTGTGACGCGGTATCTTGATAATAATACCAGTTTTCCTCTATATTTGCAAGTGTTTTCCATTCAAAACCTTTGGGAATATGTAGCGCCTCGGGTAAATCGGGCTGTTTTTCAAACGGTACACCCGCTTTTGTTAAACGCTCGCAAAATTCTGCGGCGGAAATTTGCAAGGTGTTAATGCGAATGGATTGCGGCGGCGGTTGCAACAACGCTTCCATCATACCGTTTGCACAATCCACGCCGTATTGTTCCCGCCAATACGTAATCCAAGGTAGCGGTATGCTGTATAACACCTCGTCAGGTGCATCTGCCAACAGACCATCCCCCGCTCGCTGCACGTTACGCAAAACCGCGTTGACAAGGCCCGACGCTTTGGCACATCCCATCATCTTAGACAGTTTCACCGCCTCGTTGACAGCCGCAGAGGCGGGAATTTTATCCATAAACAGCAATTGATACACGCCTGTTCGCAATATCTCACGCACAAAGGGGTGCATCTTTTTCAGTTTGACAGAGGACACCTTGTCCAATATAAAATCCAACGTCAAACGGCGTTCTATCACGCCATATACTAAGCGGGACAGCAGTGCTTTATCCTGTGCTTTGAACGCATGTTCCCGCAAAGCGGCATCCAACACGATATTGGAATAACTGCCGTCGCGGTGGACGCGGGTGAGCAGCTCCACCGCCGCTTTACGCGGTGTTATCATCAGCGTCCCCTCCTGTTACTGCGTCCTGCTACCAATAAAAGCAGACGCAACAAGTTCATCACCGATACCAGCAGTGCCGCCACATACGTCAGCGCCGCCGCGAACAGCACTTTTTTCACGCCTTGTATTTCCGATTCACTCATATTACCGCTTTGTTCTAAAGCGACGACCGCACGGCGGCTGGCATTAAATTCCACCGGCAAGGTCACCAGTTGAAACAACACCGAAACGCTAAACAGCGCAATGCCGATATACGACAGCGTTTCCATGCCCGCCAACAGCCCAAACATAATGAGCGCGGGCGAAATCGAAGCGGAAAAGTTGGTCAGCGGTACCATAGACATCCGCAAACGAATGGGAAAATACCCTTTTGCATACTGCAAAGCGTGTCCCGTTTCGTGCGCCGCCACACCAACAGCCGCCACAGAATTGACACCATACACCGGCTCGGACAGGTGAATAGAATCGGTTTTAGGGTTATAGTGGTCGGTCAACTCCCCCGCCACCTGCGTAATCGGTACATTGATGCCGTTTGCGCGCTGAATCAGCGCACACGCCTTTTCTCCGGTCATTCCCGATGCGGTGGGAACACCACTATATTTTGCAAACGTAGATTTCATTTTAAATTGCGCCCACACCGCAACCAGCAA
>JAZOCQ010000110.1:0-8983 GCA_045596565.1 Acutalibacteraceae bacterium | reverse complement strand
ATGAGGTGCTTTTCGCCGGTGGCGGGGTCACGGGTGAACGCAACGCCGGTGCCGGAGGTTTCGCCCATGTTGCCAAATGCCATCATCTGCACGTTAACAGCGGTACCCCAGGAGTAGGGGATATCATTGTCGCGGCGATAGACGTTAGCACGCGGGTTGTCCCAGGAACGGAACACCGCTTCGATAGCGCCCATGAGCTGCTCTTTGGGGTCGGTGGGGAAGTCTTCGCCGATTTTGGCTTTGTATTCGGCTTTGAACTGAGAAGCCAGTTCTTTGAGGTCTTCAGCGGTCAGGTCAACGTCCTGGGTCACGCCTTTTTCTTCTTTCATCTTGTCGATGAGTTCCTCAAAGTATTTCTTGCCGACTTCCATAACGACGTCGGAATACATCTGGATGAAACGACGATAGCAGTCGTATGTTTAATGAGTATTGTTGGATTTGGCAGCCATGGTTTCGACAACGTCTTCGTTCAAACCGAGGTTCAGGATGGTATCCATCATACCGGGCATAGAAGCACGGGCGCCGGAACGCACGGAAACGAGCAACGGATTTTCTTTGTCACCGAATTTTTTGCCGGTGATGCCTTCCATTTTGTCGATGTACTCCATGATTTGTGCCTGGATTTCATCGTTGATTTTGCGACCGTCTTCATAGTACTGGGTGCAAGCCTCAGTGGAAACGGTGAAACCCTGGGGAACCGGCAGACCGATTTTGGTCATTTCGGCCAGGTTAGCACCTTTACCGCCGAGCAGCTCACGCATAGAAGCGTCGCCTTCGGAGAAGAGATAAACAAACTTGTGACTCATACGTCAACCTCCTAAAAAATTTTTGACAACTTTGGTGCTCCGTTTGGAGCGTGAAATCGTTTGCCTGTCAATAGGCGCACGATACCACCTGACATTATAACAGACTTTTTCACATATTTCCAGTTATTTATTAAAAAATATTGCATTATTTTTTAAGACTGTGGTTTTGCACAGACTTTTACGCTTTTTGGGCGGTCACTATGTGAAAAATACAGGAAAAATTTCTTGCAAAATATCTGCTTTTTGGTATAATGATAATGAGGAAAAATTGTCTTTAAAGGTGATTGTTATGTTTTTCAAGAAAAAGACGGGGGGATCGATTGACTTTTTAATAGTAGGCCTCGGTAATCCCGGCATACAATATGAAAACACGCGCCATAATGCGGGATTTATTGTGTTGGACGCATTGGCAAAAGAATGGGGCGTGCGGGTGGACCGTGTACGCTTTCGCGCATATTGCGGAGAAGGTAAAGTCGGAGATGCACGCGTGTTGCTGATGAAACCGCAGACGTTTATGAACAACAGTGGTGAAGCGGTGCGTGAGATGATGAAATTTTACAAACTGAAACCGGAACAAGTGTTGTTAATATTTGATGATATTTCTTTGCCGGTAGGCGGTTTGCGGGTGCGCAGAAACGGTAGTGCCGGCGGCCAAAACGGTGTAAAAAGCATCATACAATTGTGCGGTTCTGCGGATTTTCCGCGCATCAAAATGGGTATTGGTGCCAAACCGCATCCCGACTATGATTTGGCGGATTGGGTGTTGTCCCGCTTTTCGAAAGATGAGTTAAAAACGATGGAACAGACGGCGCAAAAAGCTATCGGTGCCGCAAAGTTGATAGTAGAGGGCGACATTGAACAAGCCATGAACAAGTATTCCCATTGAGGATGAGGTGAAATATGAGTATGTACCATGCCGGCATGCAGAAAATGCCGGCCTTTTCCGCTGTCCAAAAGGATATTGAGGCAGGTCGCACGCCGCTTTCCGTCACCGGCTTGGGACACATCCATAAGGCGTTATGGATACACGCTGCAAGAGTGTCTACCCGCCGTCGTGCGCTGGTGCTCACAGCAGACGAAGCGGAGGCAACCCGTTTGCAAGAGGATTTGACCGCTTTGGGTGAGCGGGTGTTGATGTTGCCCGCTCGTGAACTTTCTTTGCGGCGTGTGGAGTCTACCTCCCGTGAATATGAACAAATGCGCTTAGCCACGCTCGCCACCATGGCGGAGGGTGGCTTTGACTGCGTCATTGCGGGCGTGGATGCAGCAATACAATATACGCTTCCACCAGAAGTTTTGCTCGCGCGCACGTTGGATATTGTGGCAGGTGCGCCGCTGCCCGTACAGGATTTGACGGCCGCCTTCACCGCTGCCGGTTATGAGCGCACTGCACAGATTGAGGGCGCGGGACAATTTGCCGTGCGCGGTGGTATCGTAGACATTTATCCCGCTGCGGCGCCGTCTCCCATGCGCATTGAACTGTGGGGAGATACGGTGGACACCGTTTCGTATTTTGATTTGATGTCCCAACGACGCACCGAACAATTGGATGGCATTTCCATTCCTCCCGCCGCCGAAATTATGTATGACAACCCGCTCGAATTGGCTCAAAAAATTGAGGATATGGTATCCCGCTTACGTGGTAAAGATGCGGCGGTACAAAAAGAAAAATTTATGCGGGATATCGACCGCCTGCGTGGTGGCAGTTTACCCGCTTCTTTGGATAAATATATCCCGCTCATATATGATACGCCCGCCACCGTATTTGAGTATTGCGGTGACAGTTTACTGTTTGTATCTGAAATCAATAAAGTTAAAGAACGAGCCCGCACGTTCCACTGGCAACTGCAAGAGGACATAAAAGGCTTAATACAGGAGGGTGAATTGTGCCGTGCACTCACGTCGTTCGCCTTGCCGTCGGAAGTGTTGCAGTTAACCATTGAGCGATTGGGCGGCATCTTGATGAACACTTTTGCGGGTGGGTTATGGGATATTGCCGTGAAAGCGATGTATACCGTTACTGCGCGACAGTTGCCGGTTTGGTCGGGCGGAGTAGAACTGCTGGCAGAAGATATTAAAGACATTCTCGCAAGGGGACTGGGTTGTATCGTTCTGAGCGGCAGTGAGGAAAAAACGGCACAAGTCTTAGCGGAAGATTTACAAAAACACGGTGTGCCTGCTATGCATGCAGTCTCCCCTGAAAAGCCCATCAAGGGCAAGGTGCTGGTGTTGACGGGTGGTTTGTCTGCGGGTGCAGAGTTTCCCGATGCGCAGTTTGCGGTGTTGACCAGAGGACGTGTGTCCACGGCACGTAAAAAGGTGCGGCGGGTGCGTCGCGATAAAGGTGCGGAAATTCACAGTTTATCCGAATTGCAGGTGGGGGATTATATCGTACACGCCGCCCACGGTATCGGTGTGTACGAGGGTGTGCACCGACTGGAATTGCAGGGTGTTATCAAAGATTATATCAAACTGCGTTACGCCAAAGGCGATATTTTGTACGTACCGGTGACGCAACTGGATTTGGTGTCGAAATATATCGGCACCAAAGACGATGTGCAACTGAAATTACACCGCTTGGGTGGACAGGAATGGCAGAAAACCAAAACACGTGTGCGTGCGGTGGTCAAGGACATTGCCAAACAACTGATAGCCCTTTACGGTAAACGCATGAGCACCAAGGGGTATGCATTTGAACCGGACGGCGAGTGGCAGTATGATTTTGAACGCCATTTTGAATACGAGGAAACCGATGACCAGTTGCGCTGTATTGATGAAATCAAGCAGGATATGGAACGGGACGTGCCGATGGACCGCTTGCTTTGCGGAGACGTGGGGTTCGGCAAAACCGAGGTGGCGTTGCGCGCGGCGTTTAAATGTATCACCGAGGGAAAACTGTGTGTGATTTTGGTGCCGACTACCATTCTTGCTTTCCAACATTATAATACGATTCTTCGTCGGTTTGAGGGGTTCCCGGTGGAAGTGGAGATGTTGTCCCGCTTCCGTACCGCAAAACAGCAGACGGATATTTTAAAACGTGTGGCAGACGGCAGAGTGGATATTTTGGTGGGTACACACCGTATGCTGTCCAAGGATGTGAAATTGCCGAATTTAGGGCTGTTTATCATCGACGAGGAACAACGGTTTGGTGTGGCACAAAAGGAACGTATCAAGGAATTGGCTCCCGCCGTCGATGTGCTGACCTTGTCAGCTACCCCCATTCCGCGCACACTCAATATGGCGATGAGCGGGGTACGGGATATGTCCATTATTGAGGAAGCACCACAGGACCGTCGACCTGTGCAAACCTACGTGTTAGAGCACGATAACGGTGTGCTGCTGGATGCCATTCGCCGCGAGTTGCGCCGTGACGGACAGGTATATTGGTTGCATAACCGCGTGGAAAGTATCGAACAGTGCGCGGCGGGCTTGCAAAATCATCTGCCCGAGGCGCGCATTGCGGTGGCGCATGGTAAAATGACCGAGGAGCAGTTGTCGGATATCTGGCGACAGGTGCTCGAACACGATATTGATATTCTGGTGTGCACTACCATCATCGAAACGGGTGTAGATATTCCTAACGTCAACACCTTAATTATCGAAAATGCCGACAGATTTGGACTTTCACAATTACACCAGTTGCGTGGACTTGTCGGACGTTCTTCCCGCCGCGCGTATGCGTTTTTAACGTTCAGACGCGGAAAAGAACTCACCGATATTGCAACCAAACGGTTGGAGGCAATGCGGGACTTTACCGAGTTCGGTGCGGGATTTAAGATTGCAATGCGGGATATGGAAATTCGGGGTGCGGGTAATATGCTGGGCGCTCAACAGCACGGACACATGGAAGCGGTGGGATATGAAATGTATCTGCGCTTGTTGTCCGAAGCGGTAGATGCGGAAAAAGGCGTACAACACGGGCAAGAAGATGCAGAGTGCTTGATTGATTTGCAGATTTCGGCGCACATTCCCGAAGCATATATTGCGGATACTGCAATGCGGTTGGAAATTTATCGTCGCATTGCGGATATTCGCAGTATGGAGGATTCACTGGACGTATATGACGAGTTGATTGACCGTTTCGGCGAACCGCCTACGGCGGTACAAGGGTTGATTGACGTCGCTTTGCTACGCAATATGGCGGCGGCACTCGGTATATATGAGGTGAAACAGCAGACTGATACGTTGCTTTTGTATCAAAAGACACTTAATATGGAGGTCGGCGCACGTATGACCGTCGCACTCAAAGGCCGTGTGCTTATCAGTGCGGGTGCAAAACCGTATTTTGCGGTGAAAATCGTAAAAGGGTTAACAGCTCTGGATACTTTGCGGGAAGCACTGGAGGCGGCACTGGAGGAGTCTGAATAAATATATACGTGTGGCGTTATTGAGTGTAACGGCACTTGTTATCACTGTTTCTGCTTTTGTGTATCCGCAACCGGTGTTGCGGATACTACCGCTGTATATTTCTTTGGTGGTTATGTTACTGCAGTCGCGGGCTAATCGCTATTGTTTTTTGCTCGGTTCTCTCAATTCTATTATCTATACAGTGGCTTATGTTAGTCTCAACCTTTATGGTTTGGCACTTTATGCATTTTTCGTTTCTTTTCCGTTACAGATATTCACTTTTATACGATGGAACAGGCAAGCGTATGGCAGAAGTACCGTTTTGCGCCGTCTAACCGCAAGACAGCGGGTGAAGGGTATTGTCGGATGTATTGCAGTGTGCTGTCTTTGCGATATATGCATATGCTGTACAGGAAACAGCAGGTGGAGAAAAACGTGTAGTTATAAGGGTTGAATGAAAACAGCACGCATTTGCTTTTTAAGCAAGTGCGTGCTGTTTTGATTGCGAAATCGGGCTGTTATTACAAGTGCCATTTGCCGTTTGCCCAATCGGTATACCACGGTGTGCGGTCGGGTGGATTGGCAGCGGCGAAGTCGGCGGGGGTAATATCTTGATAGATAAATGCGTGTACCATTTTTGTCGCATAATCAAAATTATAATATTTCACCGAGCCGACGCTGTCGGGGTAATCCTTAACCGCTATATTCATGCTGTAATCGTGCGGGATGCGCGCTTGGGAGAAGTGTATATCCTTAACTAAAACAGTGGAAAGTTCCAGTATTTCGCCATAAGACAGAGAAGTTTCTACATATGGCAATAGTTTCTTGGCAACCGACGGCAGCTTCATCACTTCCAAAGACAGCGCTTTGTTTAAAAGCTGTTCCAAAATGTAGCGTTGACGGTCGGTGCGACCGTAATCGTCCTGCACGCCGTCCGAGGTTTGCACCGTGCGCAAACGCGCGAATGATACCGCTTGCACACCGTTTAAAACTTGTAAGCCTGCGGTTTGAATGGGTTGGTAGGTGACACCGCTTGCGATCGATAAGCCTTTCATATGGTAGTTGGCGGTTTGCCGTTCCGCTTCGGATACGTCCACCTGCACACCGCCCATTGCATCGATAATATCCGCCATACCTGCAAAATTGACGGTGGCGTAATCGCGAATGTTGAGATTAAAAGCGAGATTGAGTGTTTTGATGGCAAGTTCGGGACCGCCGTAGGCATAAGCGGCATTGATTTTCTGAACACCGTGTCCTTCAACGGGTACCAGTGTATCCCGCAAAACAGAGGTAAGTTTTAAGGCGCCGTTTTTGCGGTCGAGGGTGAGAATGATAATAGAATCCGAACGCCCGCTGAAACTGCTGAGGTTGCGGGTATCGATGCCGAACAGCGCGATGTTGGTCACATCGTCGGATAATTCTTCGGAAATGCCCAGTTGTGCATCGGTTAAGGAATCCAATGCGCCGTTGCGGTTGTATTGGAAATACCACAAAAGAGCGGAAATACCGATACATAGCATACCTAAAACCGATAACAGAGCCGTACCGCAGATAGCCCATCGCCGTGTGCGGCGGGAATAGGCGGATTTGCATTTTGCCATGCGTATCACCTCGTTTCGCTTTTATTATACGGCATACAGTGGAAAAAGAAAAGAGAAAATAAAAAAATCTCCGAAAATTCGGAGATTTTTTATCCGTTATTACTTGTTTGCCATATAAGTGGCATACCACGGGGTTAAATCGGGAGCGTTGGTGGTAATATAGGTATCGGGGTGCACACCGTCATAGATAAATGCATGTAACATATTCGCAGCATAGTCCAGATTGTAATATACCAGTGACCCCAAACTGCTCGGATAGTCTTTGGTGGAGATGTTCATGCTGTACCCTTGCGAAATACGCGCTTGCTCAAATTTGATGTCGCCGGTCAGCACACCTGCCATACCGATAATATCACTGTAAGTCAAAGAAGTATCCATATACGGCAACAGCGATTTGATAACGGCAGGATATTTTGTTTTTCCCATGGACAGCGCTTTGTGGAACAATTGCTCCATCACATAACGCTGACGGTCGGTACGGCCGTAGTCATCCCGCACGCCGTCGGCGGTGCTGACGTTACGCACGCGTGCAAAAGCCACCGCTTGGGTGCCGTTGACCGTTTGCAGACCGGTGGTGGGGATAGGGTCGTATGCGATGCCGCTGGTAATCGCCAATCCCTGCATATGATAGTTGGCGTTTTCGCGTTCCGCCGCAGAGATGTTTAATTCAATGCCACCCATCGCGTCAATGATTTCCGCCATACCGGCAAAATTGACGGTGGCATAATCGCGAATGTTGAGATTGAACGCTTGGTTGAGTGTTTTGATAGCGAGTTCGGGACCGCCTAAACTGTATGCAGCGTTGATTTTGTTAGGGTTATAACCGTCAATCGGCACCAGAGAATCTCGCATAATAGATGTGATTTTAATGGAATTGTGCACCTTATCGATGCTCAAAATCATAATAGAATCGGAATTGCTTCTCTTGGCACTCAAATTGCGGGAGTCGATGCCGAATAATGCAATGTTGGTGACGTCCTCCGACAATCCGTCGTCGGCAATACCCAAATCTGCGTCGGTCAGCTTGTCCAGCGCCGCGTTGCGGTCATAATTAAAATATAGCATAACCGAGGCAATGCTAAAGCATAACACACCCACGACGGATAACAATACAATACCGAAAATAGCCAATCCACGGGTTTGCGCTTTTTGCTTTGTCGGCTTTTTGCGCGCGTGGGAGGCCGTTGTTTTTTTATTTTGTGACACGTAAATCACCTCGCAATTTTTTATTATATAATAGAATGACAAAAAAAGAAAGAGAAAACACAAAAAAATTAAAAAATGTTTTCTTTTGGCGTGCAAATATGGTATGATGGTGAAAAATGACGGTTTGTGAGGATGTTATGTCGGCAATATCGGTACAGGGATTAACTAAATATTTCGGGGAACGCCTGTTGTTTGAAGGCGTTACGTTTGATGTTGACCGACAGGACCGTGTGGGTTTTATCGGTGAAAACGGATGCGGAAAAACGACCTTTTTTCGTATGCTTATCGGGCAAGAAAGTGCGGATAGCGGTACGGTAGTGCGTTCTAAAGATACCCGCGTTGGGTATATGGAACAACATACGTGCAGTGCTTCTGACCGTACGTTGTATAAGGAAGTGGAAAGCATTTTCGCGTCAGTAATGGAAATCGAGCGGCGGTTGTCTGTGGTGAACAAACGGCTGGAAAACGGTGAGATGACCGAGGATTTGCTCTCAGAACAACACGCATTGCGGGAACAATTTGAAAACGTGGGCGGGCTGTACTATAAAAACCGTGTGCGCGCTACGTTGCTGGGGCTGGGTTTTACCGAAGCGGCGCTCGACCAGAGGGTAGATTCTTTGAGCGGCGGACAACGCTCCAAAGCGGCGATGGCGAAGTTGTTGCTGTCGGATGCCAATTTGTTATTACTCGATGAGCCGACTAACCATCTCGATATAAACGCGGTGGAATGGTTAGAGGAATTTTTGCGCGGGTATAACGGCGCGGCGATTATCATTTCGCACGACCGTTATTTCTTGGATAGGGTGACCACCCGCACGATAGAGCTGGCGGGAGGTAGACTGTATGCTTCAAGCGGCAGTTATACCGCGCATAAGGCGTTGCGTGAACGCGACCGCGAGATAGAGGAAAAGCACTATAAAACGGCGATGCGGGAAATCGCACGCATTGAGGAAAATATCGCACTGCTCAAACAGTGGAACCGGGAAAAGAGTATCCGCACTGCCGAAAGCAAAGAGAAGGCGG
>JAZOCQ010000109.1:0-2857 GCA_045596565.1 Acutalibacteraceae bacterium | reverse complement strand
GAGCCTTTCTATTGACGGCTCGCTTTTTTGTGCCCATAATAATATCAAGAAAAAGGGGTGACCGATATGTTAAAGTTAACAGATATATATAAATCCTACACCGCGGGCACTTCGACGGTGGAAGCGTTAAAGGGCGTGAACCTCTGTTTCCGCAAACAGGAATTTGCGGCAATTTTAGGTCCGTCGGGTTGCGGCAAGACTACCTTGCTCAATATCATCGGTGGATTAGACCGCTATACGGTGGGTGACCTCGCAGTAAACGGCCGCTCTACCAAGCATTTCAACGACCGTGACTGGGACGCCTATCGCAATCATTCTATCGGATTTGTGTTCCAAAGTTATAATTTGATTTCTCACCAAACGGTGTTGCGCAACGTGGAACTCGCCCTCACCCTTTCGGGCGTTTCCCGCGCCGAACGTCGTTGTCGTGCGGTAGAGGCATTGGAAAAAGTGGGACTGTCCGACCAGCTACACAAAAAACCCAACCAGATGTCGGGCGGGCAGATGCAACGTGTGGCGATTGCGCGCGCACTGGTTAACGACCCCGAAATTTTGCTTGCCGACGAGCCGACGGGTGCGTTGGATTCGGGTACCAGCGTGCAGATTATGGAAATTTTAAAAGAAATTTCTAAAGAAAAACTGATTATTATGGTCACCCATAACCCCGAATTGGCGGCACAGTATGCCACCCGCACGGTGAAGTTGTTGGACGGCAAGGTGGTGGACGATTCCAACCCTTGCATCGAGGACGCTGTCCCCGTCGAGACAGAAAAACCCAAACGCGCCCGCCGCAAGGAAAAACGCACGTCTATGCGGTTTTTCACCGCGCTGTCGTTGTCGCTTAACAACCTGATGACCAAAAAAGCGCGCACGTTTTTAACGTCGTTTGCGGGCAGTATCGGTATTATCGGCATCGCGCTGATTTTGGCGCTGTCCAACGGTGTGCAAGCGTATATTGACGCGGTGCAGGAGGACACGTTGTCCACCTACCCGCTCACTATCGAGGCAGAAAACGTGGATATGTCCTCACTTTTAGAAACGCTGGTCGGCATCGGTGCGGGAGGAAGTACGCACGAAAAGGACGCGGTGTATCCCAACGAAGTGATGTACGAATTGCTCAACACCATGAACAGTCTGGAAGCAGAGCATAATAACTTAAAACCGTTCAAAGCGTTTTTAGAGGATGAAAACAACGGTCTTGCCGAGCATATCAGCGCAATCCGTTACGGGTACGGACAGGATTTGCAGGTGTATGTTAAAGACCCTGACGGTAAGATTGTGTTATCGGATTTAAACGATATGCTCATCCGCATCACCGGTATGGAGGAGCAGATGGCGGCAACCGAAAATTCGCCGATGAACTCCATGATGGGCGGCGGGTTTGGCAATATGCAACTGTGGGAGGAAATGTTAGCGGGCGAAAACGGCGCGCTTATTAATAACCTGTTATACGAGCAGTACGATTTGATTTACGGTGCGTGGCCCGTTGCGTATGACGAGGTGGTGCTAGTGGTGGATGAAAACAACGAAGTGCCGGATATCAGTTTGTATGCGCTGGGACTCAAAACCACCGAACAACTGCAACAGATTTTAGAGGATGCCGCTAAAGGCGATACCGTGGAAGTGGAAAGCGGCAGTTGGTCGTATGCCGACATTTGTAACCGCACGTTTAAAATGGTGTTGCCCGCCGACCGCTATCAAAAGGATGCGGCAAGCGGTAATTTCACCGATATGTCCAAAACCGAAGCCGGACTGTCTTTGTTATACGATAACGGCGTGGATTTGAAAATCACCGGCATCATCCGTCCAAACGCGGATGCAGTGGCGTCGATGATGACCGGCAGTATCGGCTATACCGCCGCGCTTACTGACTATATTGCGGAGAAAGGCGCTGAAAGTGTCGCACTCAAAGCGCAACTGGACACCCCCGACACCGACGTGTTTACCGGCTTGCCGTTTAAAACGGAGGATATGCAAGAACCCACCGACGCACAAAAAGCAGAGGATATTAAGGCGTACATCGGTTCGCTGTCTACTGATAAAAAAGCGGAAATCTACGTGGAAGTACAGGCAACCCCCACCGACGCGTACGTCGCGCAAGCGGTAGAGGGGGGTATGCAAGGGTTAACCCGCGAAAAAATCGAGCAGATGATGGTTTCACAGTACGCCGCCGAAATGGGTGTAGATGAATCGACCATCCGTGAGTATATCGCAAAAATGGACGATGAAACGTTGTTTGACAACGTGAAAAAGATGATGGAAGAGCGGGTGCGGGCGCAGTATACCGAACAAGTGACGGCGCAGATGAGCAACATTCCCGACGCGCAGTTGGCGGCAGCGTTCACAGCGGCACTGCCCTCGTATGATACCCCCGCATTGGTGCGGTTGTATACGGAGTATATGCCGCCCACCGTATCCGAGGCGACCTATGCGGAAAATCTGAAAACGCTCGGGTTTATTGATAAGGAAAATCCCACCGCCATTCATATCTACGCCGCCACCTTTGCGGATAAAGATGCGGTGTCCGAGGCAATTGCGGGGTATAACGAGAGGGCTGCTGAGGAGGACGTTATCCAGTACACCGATTACGTGGCGCTCATGATGTCCTCGATTACCACCATTATCAGCGCCATTTCGTATATCCTCATTGCATTCGTGGCGATATCGTTGGTGGTATCCTCTATTATGATTGGCATCATCACCTATATTTCGGTGCTGGAACGCACCAAGGAAATCGGCATTTTGCGTTCGATTGGCGCATCCAAAAAAGATATTTCCCGCGTATTTAACGCCGAAACGATGATCGTAGGCTTTGCGGCAGGTGCACTCGGTATTGGGGTTACGCTGTTGCTGGTAT
>JAZOCQ010000108.1:0-7908 GCA_045596565.1 Acutalibacteraceae bacterium | reverse complement strand
CACCTTCAGCTTGGCAGTACTAATAGACCGAGGGCTTGACCTTCGTCACTTACCGATTCAGTTCAATCGTTTTTGGTGTTGTGGATGCACACATCTTTCCTCGATTTCCACCTCCTTTATTCAGTTCTTAGGGTATTTGGTAACTAACAAAAGCCGCACAAAGTGCGGCTTTTTTTGTTGCAGATTTTTGGACTGTATGCTACGTTTGTGCTGCAATAAAGGTAAAAACAAATTTTCTGTTATAATTATTAAAAACCACCTAACCAACCTCTTATTTTATCGACTATATAGGCGTAACAATCATGATTGAAGCAAGGGTGCAAAATGAAAACAAACGAAATATTAAAACTTATCGGCGATAAAGAGTTTCTCGATAAGATCTATCAATTCTCATACCGAAGATGTAACACTTCATATGAAGCGGAGGATTTATGTTCGGACATAATTCTCGCAGTAATATCTGCCGTACATAATCAGGAAAGTATAGAAAATTTTTATGCTCTTGTTTGGACTATCGCACGGAGAGTGTATGCCGATTACTCTAAAAAGAGAAATCAGACCCGCCAAACCATTAGCATTGAAAACGGCGATTTGTTATTGGCAGCAAAAGAAAATGAAATTGATAATTTTATTGAAGAAGTTGCTGAACAGGAACGGATAAAGAAAATTTTTGCAGAGATTTTATTTCTGTCCAAAGCATATCGAGAGGTTATGGTATTGTACTACATTGATGAAATAAAGGTCAAAGATATAGCCTTAAAACTCGGTATCAATGAAACAACCGTAAAACAACGTTTGTTTTCTGCACGTAATACAGTCAGAAAAGAGGTTGAAACTATGAGTAATAGAAGTTTATCTTTAAAGCCTATACGCTTGGCAATTGTCGGGACAGGCAATCCTATAGGAAACGATCCAAGAACTAAAGCCGATAGAGTTTTGTCACAAAATCTAATTTATCTTTGCAAGGATAAAGCTAAATCGGCCAAGGAATTGTCAGAAGAACTTTGCGTTCCTATGCCGTATATTGAAGATGAATTAGAAATTCAATGTTACGGAGAAAACGGTAAATATGGTATGCTTCGCAAGTTGGATAATGGGAAGTATATAACTAATATTCTGCTTGTTGATTACAGTGAGTATGATGAGGCAAACAAAATTTATGAAAAGCATTTAGATGATTACATTCTAATATTAAAGGCTAATTTTGAGAAACAAAAGCAAGACATTTTACTTTTTCCATACTTGAGTAAGCAAAGCGATGCCACTTTTATTCTGTGGGGTTTGATTTCAAGAACCATATGGGATTTTGAGAAAAGAGTAAAGGAAGTTATCGGAAAGAAATATTTTTCAGACGTTGAACCCGTAAAACGAGAATTCACTACTGTTGCTACAGCGTTCAGGGACGATATGAATCCCAATTTTGGTTTTTATGGTTGTGACGGTATTCAGTCAAACTCTGTATGGAAATACAGTTATGTACATTTTTCGAATATCTATGGTGCAAGGAAAGAAAAACATTTTGCTTGTGATCATAACATTACCAATGATGATAAGTTATTGCTTACACTAAAGGCTCTGGACGACACCCTAAGCATCGATGAACTTAGTGACAGTGAAAAAGAGGTTGCCGCAAAAGCTATTGAGTGTGGTCATATTAAAAAATGCGGAAAAATTCTTTTGCCAAAAATAGTTGCGTATGAGAAAAAGTTTGATAAAGATTTTCATAATATGGCAATCGCTCTTAATGATAACACTGAAGCACTCGTAGACGAAATAGCAAAAGAATTATCCGTATTTATGCGAAAGAATATACCTGAACATCTTATAAATGAATATGAGTATTATACAGGATGCGTTGCTGGCATTCGGTTTTTACACGAAACCATAGAAGCTTGCATTAGGGAAGGATTATTGTGTGAACCTAAAAATAAAATCGGTGCTGAAGGTGTTCTACTAGTCGTTGAACAATAAAAACAACAAATATTTTTTGTGTTTGATAAGGTGTTGTAGGAATAGCCATCATATTTTTGGTCGTTTATTGCTTAAAAGCAAAGTTTTCAACAATAATAGAGTTATCTCGTGATTTCGGGATAACTCTATTTACATATATACTTGAAAATTTTCATAAAAAATGATATATTAAATTCACCAAGAAAGTTGCGGAGGTTACCTATGAATTTTGCTGAAATTGCGGATTTGCGTCATTCTTGCCGTAAATACGATACAGAAAGACCGGTTGAAGATGAAAAAATACAGGCTATCTTGGAAGCGGGACGTTTAGCACCATCTGCTTGCAATGGACAGCCCTATCACTTTACAGTTTGCAAAGGTGACTTAGCAAAGGAAGTCGCGCTCACCACTAAAAGTATGGGTATTAACAATTTTGCAGACCAGGCACCCGTACTCATCATCATTTCTGAGCAACCTTACGTCAAAACGGCAGCTCTGGGCGCTAAAATCAAGGATAACGACTATCGTTCAATGGACATTGGCATTGCTGCCGCGTATATGACCGCAGAAGCCACCGTGCAGGGCTTGGGCAGTTGTATCCTCGGTTGGTTGGACAGCGATAAAATACAGGCGTTATGCGGCATTGAGGATAAGGTGCGTTTGATTATCACGCTCGGCTATTCTGCCGAGGAGAGTGTACGTCCCAAAAAGCGCAAAACCATGGAAGAATTGGTCACTATACTGTAAATTATATTGCGTTACATATATTGCAAACGAAAAGCGCCCACACCGTTTTGAAAACGGTGCGGGCGCTCATTTTTTAGGCGTTCCAAATAATAAAGCTGTAGCTTTCCAGTATCTGCAGATATTTGACAAGCCGTTCGTATAAGGGTTCTGCTTTTTCGCTAAAATGCTCTTTGATGGGCGAGCCGAGTGCGGTGATGTTTTGCTCACCGTCTAACAGCGGCCAAATAAAACTGCCCATTTCATCCAGATGCACATAGCTGATTTTCGGTTTTTTGAATACCTTTTGAGCAATACGATTGAAAACGCCTTTGTTTTCAATCGCCAATGTCACCAAACCGTTTTCATCGGTTTCCCACTTTAAGTCGGGATGCCGCAACGGCTTTTTATCTAAGAAATTTTGCGGTTTAATTTGTTTCTTTTTCATTTTGCACCACGTTTTTTCCACAAAGAGAATTTCAGCACGGTGAAAATGGTGATGGCAAACAACACGATGCCGCCAATGTCAGAAACAATAGCGGGAATACCAAAGCGTGCGGATAGGTCGAGCATAGAATCTATGCCGAATACGGCGAGCAGGGCGAGCAGGATCCCCACCAAACCTTCACCGGCAATCATACCGGAGCAGAACAGGATACCGTCATTGACAATACCCTTTTTCTCGTCGTCGCTGCGTTTGAGTTTATCCAAAGCCAAACGGATAAGACCACCGACCATAATGCACGCATTGAGCTGTACCGGCAGATAAATACCGATAGCGAATGGCAGAACGGGGATGCCGATGAGTTCGATTACTAAAGCAATGCAAACGCCGATAATCACCAATCCCCACGGCAGATTGCCACCCATAACGCCTTCCACAATGAGTTTCATTAAGGTAGCTTGCGGAGCGCCGAGTTGGTTGGAACCAAAGTCCCAAGCTTCATCCAACAGATACAAAGTGCCGCCGATGGCCAGTGCGGATGCAACAACGCCGATGATTTCGCCAATTTGCTGTTTGCGGGGGGTAGCGCCCAGCAGATAACCGGTTTTCAAGTCTTGGGAAGTGTCACCCGCAATAGCGGAAACAATGCAAATAACCGAACCGATAGCAATGGCACTGCACATACCGGCGATACCGCTAGCTCCGGTGAGTTTCAAAATAACGGTTGCAATCAACAAGGTGGCGATTGCCATGCCGGAAACAGGGTTGTTACTGCTACCCACCAAACCAACCATACGGGAGGAAACGGTTGCAAAGAAGAAACCGAATGCCACGATGATGACAGCGCCAATCAAGGAAACCGGAATTGCCGGTATCAACCATACCAAGAGGGTGAGAATGGCGATGCAGATAAGCACCACTTTGATGTTAATATCCTTTTCGGTACGTGCATTGCTTGCAGTGTTGCCGCCTGCCATACTTTTGATAGCACCGCTGAAAGTTTTAATGATAAGTGGTAAAGATTTGATAAGGCTGATGATACCGCCCGCTGCCAGTGCGCCTGCGCCGATATAGCGAATGTAAGTACTCCAAATAGCAGAGGCACCGCCTGTCGCATAGATATCACCAATAGCTTGTGTGCCGGGGTACAACGTGATATTGTTGCCGAACAATACCATTAACGGAATGAGTACCATCCAGCTGAGCACGCCGCCTGCAAACATATACGAGGAGATACGTGCACCACAGATGAAACCAACGCTCATGACGGCGGGATAGATTTGCGTGCCGATTTCACCGGCGAAACCTTTAAAACGCAGAGAAATTTCGCCCGAAACCATTTTCAAACCGTCGATGATGAATTTGAATAAAGCGGCAAAGCCCATACCTGCAAAAACTGTAGAAGCGTTAGCGCCACCTTCTTCACCCGCAAGCAACACCTCAGCACAAGCGGTGCCTTCGGGGTAGGGCAGTGTACCGTGTTCTTTGACAATCAGAGCATTGCGCAACGGCACCATAAAGAAAACGCCGAGCAGACCGCCGATGAGAGCAATTAAAGTGATTTCTAATAAACCGGGCTTGTCCATTTGGCCGTCAGCTGCCCATAAGAACAGCGCGGGCAGGGTGAAGATAGCGCCTGCCGCAAGCGATTCGCCCGCAGAACCGATGGTTTGCACGATGTTGCTTTCCAAAATAGAGTTTTTCCGCATCACGATACGGATAACACCCATCGCAATGACAGCCGCAGGGATAGAGGCGGAAACGGTCATGCCAACACGCAAACCGAGGTATGCGTTTGCCGCACCAAAGATTACCGCCAACAACACACCCATAATGACGGATGTGACGGTGATTTCCGGCGTTACTTTCTCAGCCGGAATATAGGGTTTAAATTCTTTATTTTCCATAAAATTCTCCTATAGATTTAAAGTACAAGTATTATATCACACTACCCTAGTAAAAAGCAAATCTCATTTGCAATTTTCTAAAATTTTCAACAATAGTTGATAGGTGCGTTTGGTAGAGGAGATGCTGAGTTTTTCGTTGACGGTATGCACGTCGAAAAGAGCAGGTCCGCAAGCGATACAATCAAGTCCCTGTATCCGTGAAGCAAACACGCCGCATTCGAGTCCTGCGTGAATCGCTTCGATTTTGGGTTTCTCGCCGCGCTGGGCAGTGTAGCATTGTACGAAAATATCCCGCAAAGGCGAGTGCTTTGCATATTCCCACGGCGGATAATGTCCCGAAACTGTTATTTGACTGTTAATATTATCGGCGAAACTTTGCATGGTTTGTTCCAAAACAGTAAGTTCACTCTCGACATTGCTGCGTAGTGCATACCGCATACAAACATTCGTTTGTTCCGTTTTTAATACGCCTAAATTGAGTGAGGTTTCCACTAAATCGGGGATATCTGCGCTCATTTTGAGAACACCGTTAGGCGTTTGGGTGAGGGTATACAGCAAACGATTTTTACATTCGGGTGTAAAGCCATAAAACTTGCCATTCGCGTTTTCTTTGATGGTAAAGGAACAATGCGGTTCGGACTCTTTGAGTTCATCTTTCTGTGTATTGGCTATCGTATGGGCGGCGGTTATCAGTTCGGATGGTTTCGCGGTACACACGTGAATGGTGCAAGTGTGGGGGATAGCATTATCTTTATCGCCGCTGTTGACATCAATAAGTGCATAGGCACATTGTTTTTCCAGTTCTTTTAAGAATCGGCCCGCCAGTATAGCGGCATTGGTACGTCCTTTGTGAATTTCTACGCCGGAATGACCGCCTTGCAAACCGGTAAAGGTAATCATAAAATCCGTGCCTTCTATCTGTTCCCGCTGGATAGGCATACGGATACAGCAATCACTTCCACCTGCGCAGGACACGGTGAGCGTGTCGTCTTCCTCTGCATCCAGATTGATGAGTTTTTTGCCTTTTAAAAGTGTCATATCCAGTTGCATCGCACCCACCATACCGATTTCCTCATCGGTGGTAAATACGGCTTCTATGGCGGGATGGGGGATATTGTCGCTTTCCAAAAGGGTAAGTATCATAGCGACGGCGATGCCGTTATCCGCGCCCAGGGTGGTTCCTTTCGCACGCAGATAATCGCCGTCGGCATATACTTGTAAACCATTTTTTTCAAAATCGATATGACTATCAGCGGTTTTCTGGCATACCATATCGAGGTGTCCTTGCAGAATAATCGTATCGGCGTTTTCGTACCCTTTTGTTGCGGGTTTGTAGATAACGACGTTGTTGGCGGCGTCCTGCACGGCTTTCAAATTGTGCTTTTGTGCAAATGCCATACAGTATGCGGCAATGCCGTCCATATTTCCAGACCCGTGCGGAATGCTGCATATCTCTTTAAAATAGTCAAATATTTTTTTTGATTGACACATTGTTATATAACCCCTTTCGGTAAGAAAAACAGCATCTGTGGTATGATAACAGATGCTGTTTTTAGTAGTATAAGTGTAAACGTGAAAATTATAACAACGGTTTCATAGCTTCAAAAATGCGGTCGGCAATCGCCGCCATACCTGCATCACCGGGATGTGCGGCAACGCCTGCGTGTTCGAAAAGACCGACTGCACGCATAGCTTCGTCATCGCCCAAATCACCCAGTGTTGCAAACGCATAACCGTTTTCTTCGGCGACTTCACGAATGAGCGGGTCACCGGGATGACGCCAAAAGCCGTCGGTGATAACGGTTTTGCCGTTTTCGGATAACCTTTTTGCGAGAGCATCATATGCTTTTTTGAAGATTTCGCCGTCAAAACCATCGTGCGGACAGTTTTCAATAACACGCAAGACGGTGATGTCGGGGTTGTAATCGGTAAGGTCGTTTAGATAACCGTTGGAAAGAGCGGAGTTTTTATAATGTACTTCCCAAGGTGCAATTTGGAATACGCAAAAAACAGCGTCGGGATGCATAGCCCATACTTTTTCCATCAACAGATGGACATAATCTTTTTCGGGTGCGGATGCCGCCATACCCCAGTCGGCTTTCCAGTAGTCTGCATTATAACCGTGCAGCGTAATGGAATTTCCTGCAATTAGTACACGGATACCTTTGCCGTCGGGATTGTAAAATCTGACGCGCTCATTTACTTTTAATTGGTTAACCGCCGAAACGGTGTTCTTTTTCAGTTGTTCATACATACGTATCGCCTCCCCATATTTACATACATTAGTATAACATAATACCTATATGGATGCAACAAATTATTTGTAGAAAGTGGGAAGGGGAACACGTTTTACCAATAAGAAAAGCACCCCAATCGGGGTGCTTTTCTTGTTGGCGGAGAGAGAGGGATTCGAACCCTCGAACGGGGTTAACCGTTACACGATTTCCAATCGTGCGCCTTAGGCCAGCTCAGCCATCTCTCCAAAACACATTCATTATTTAAGACGCCTAGTCATTATAATGAAAAAGCAAGCACTTGTCAATAGTAATTTAAAAATATTTTTGTCGAAATTAACATTTTGATTGCTCTTTTTTCATATTAATGTGAAAATTTATAATCGGTATCTTGACAAAAGTAAAAAAGCGTGCTACCATTAACTGCGTTCGAATGAGCGTATGCACGGAGAGGTGTCCGAGCGGTTTATGGAGCTGGTCTTGAAAACCAGTGACTCGTCAGAGCCAAGGGTTCGAATCCCTTCCTCTCCGCCATCTCTCATTTTATAATTTGATAGGTTTGAATGGCTGCCCACTGCACCCGTTCTGCTATATACGGAGAAGTACTCAAGTTGGTGACGAGGCGCCCCTGCTAAGGGCGTAGGTCGGG
>JAZOCQ010000107.1:0-1768 GCA_045596565.1 Acutalibacteraceae bacterium | reverse complement strand
GCAATCGAAGCTGCTGACGCAATGGTAAAAGCGGCGAACGTGGAACTCATCGGCACTGAGAAAATCGGTTCCGGCCTTGTATCCGTCATGGTGCGCGGCGATGTCGGCGCTGTGAAATCCGCTACTGAATCCGGCTCTGCTGCGGCTTCCAAACTCGGCGAGTTGGTGGCTGTACACGTTATCCCGAGACCGCACGGCGATGTCGAAAAGATTTTGCCGAAACTGAAATAAGCGGTATTTTGTTGTTATTTTCCGTCTTGAACGGTGAATTGATTTTGTATAGGAGGAAACGAACATGGCTTTAGAAGCACTTGGAATGGTGGAAACCAGAGGCTTGGTTGCTGCGATTGAAGCGGCCGATGCTATGGTGAAAGCTGCCAACGTCGAACTCATCGGCACTGAGAAAATCGGTTCCGGCCTCGTGTCTGTTATGGTACGTGGCGATGTGGGCGCTGTGAAAGCGGCTACCGAGTCCGGCTCTGCGGCGGCTTCCAAACTCGGCGAGTTGGTGGCTGTGCATGTCATCCCCAGACCCCATGGCGATGTGGAAAAAATCTTACCGAGCTTGAAATAAGATTTGAAGGATAGGCGGGTTTCGGCATCCGAAACCCGCAATCCTCCATCTTAAAAGCAGAAAGGGCAATTGAAATGATAGTAGGAAAAGTTGTTGGCAGTGTTGTTGCCACACGCAAGAACGAGCGTTTGCTCGGCAGTAAGTTTATGATTGTAGAACCTATCGAAAATATGTCCGCACAAGGTCGCATTGTTGCTATTGATAATGTTGGCGCCGGTATTGGTGAAATTGTGTTAGTCGCCAAAGGCAGCGCAGCCAGAATTGGTTGCGATTTGGAAAATGCGCCCGTGGATGCCGCGATTGTCGGTATCGTTGATAATTCTATTGGATTGATGGACTGATACTATGGAAATGCAAAATTTGAAAAATATCCTGCAAACCGCCGGCGTTGTCGGCGCGGGCGGCGCAGGTTTTCCCAGTTATGCAAAACTGAATACAGATGCCGATACCATTATTCTGAATTGCGCAGAATGTGAACCGCTTTTGAAACTGCACCGTCAGGTGATGCAGGTATACGCTTATGAAATTATGAGCGCAATGCAGGCAGTATGTGAAGCGGTGGGAGCCCAGCGTGCGATTATTGCTATCAAACCGTCGTATAAAAAAGCGGTGGAAGCCATTAAAGCACAGCTTGGCGAATTTAAGAATTTTTCTATCGGTTACTTACCGGAGGTTTACCCCGCCGGTGATGAAGTCGTTACCATTTATGAAACGACGGGGCGGGTAGTTCCCCCCGGAAAATTGCCGATTTCGGTAGGCGTTACGGTATATAATGTAGAAACGATGCTTAACGCTTACCGTGCTATTCAGGATGGTAAAGGCGTTACCCATAAGTACATCACCGTGACCGGCGAGGTGAAAACCCCTGTCACGTTGTGTGTACCGCTCGGCATCACGGTGGGTGAGGTGCTGAAAATGGCAGGCGGTGCCACCATTTCGGAATATACCCTCATTAACGGTGGTCCTATGACCGGTGGTATCGTGACCGAAAGCGATGTTATCACCAAAACCAGTAACGCTATTTTGGTGATGCCCAATGACCAGTACATTGTGTTGAAACGCCGTTCTAATCCGCGTATTTCTTTGAAGCGTGCGATGTCGGCGTGTTGCCAGTGCGGTCTTTGCACCGATTTGTGTCCGCGTAATTTGCTGGGTCATCCGATTGAGCCCAATATCTAAGTCGGAGGCCAAGCG
>JAZOCQ010000106.1:0-2935 GCA_045596565.1 Acutalibacteraceae bacterium | reverse complement strand
GCTTGTCCGCATTTTTGCTGTATAGTACGGTGTCACTGTTCACGTCATACAACACGATACATTCGGAAGCGGTATTTTGGTCAATAAATTCTTTGGGCAGAGAGATGGTCACAGCGGGTGCGGGCGGTTCGGTTTGCTCGGTGGGGGGATTTTCGCCCTGTTCTCCCGATGGTATTGCGTTTTTGATGAGTGTCGCTATTAAAATGGCAAACAGTAACGCCAACAATGCCATAATCCCGATAATTGCCGCTTTGATGCGGGCGCGGGTACGGCGGCGGTTGTTTTTTCTGCGATTGTTATATACGGGTGCCATACGTGCTCGTCCTTTATTTTTTGATACGTCTATCATACCAATAATTATATAAAAATGTCAAGTGACGGTTGTGTTGGGATAGTAATGCAATAAGATTTCACGGTAATCGGCGCCGTTGTTTGCCATATAGATGGCACCCGTTTGACTCATGCCGACATTATGTCCGTATCCGCGCACGGTAAATTGGAATTTTTCTTCGTTGTATGCCACCGTAAAGCAAGCCGACCGCAATGAAAGCGCGGTACGAATGTCGGTGCCTTTAAAAGTTGTACCGCAAATCCGGGTGGTTTTAACAAAACCGCTGTCGGTGGTGTCGGCAGTTCCAAACCACGTGTCCGCCTCACCGCTGACGGTGAATTGTGCATCTTGTGCTTTGAGCAATGTTTCCAGTTCTGCTGCGGTGAAGGCGACGGTGGTTTCATATGCATCTGCCTGTAAATCCCCGAAACTGTCTACCGGTATGAGATAGGGATAGTCGCCGCCCCATACGTCTGTCGCGCGTTCGGTTAATCCCGCGCTCATGGCGTGGTAGCACGCTGTGATGGGTTCTCCATTATATAAAATGCGTTTGCCTTGTACCGCTTGTACGGCATCGGAAATGGCGGCATAGTATTGCGTAAAGTTTTCGCCGAACCGTTGTTGCAACCCTTCTTTTGTACCGTGGGTGAAAAAAGTTTCGGGAACATTGGAAAATATGCCGTCTGCCGCGGCGGCGCGCTGTTTACAGTAATAGGTATAAGCGGCAACCGCTTGTGCTTTCAGAGCCTCTGCGGGTGCGGTGGCACTCATCTCACAAGCCACAATGCCGATGAGGAAAGATTGCTCGTCTATGGTGACAACGTCGCCTGTCTGATCGTTTTGAACTTTAAATACCGCTTTTTGTGTTGTGACAGATTCGGTGCCGGCAGGCGCGGATGGCAGTGGCGTATTTTCTTTTGAAGGTTGCGTCGAAAAGGCGCAAAACGGTGCTGTAAATACCACAAGCACGGATAAGACGGTGAGTATGATGTATCCCATCGGATAGCCCTCCTTTATTTGCACGATTTATATGTATTTCTTTCATTTTTCCAGAAAATACGTTGATTTTTTTTAGGCAGAGTAACAAAAAATGCATTTTTTTACAATTAAAGTTGCAACAATTAGAAAAATCAAAACACAAACCCTTGACTTTGTGTGGGGGATGCGGTATACTTATGAGAACTATATATTCCGCTTAGTAGAGGGTTGACTATGCAAAACGAAATGATACAACTTTCGGACACTACCTTGTCCAGTTTATGCGAGGAGTTACAAAAAAATAACTGTATATCCCCTGAAAAATTTCAGCGGTATCACGTGAAAAGAGGTTTGCGTAATGAAGACGGCTCCGGTGTTATGGCGGGGCTTACTTTGGTATGCAATGTGCACGGCTATGTGATTAATGAGGGTGAGCGTTCTCCGGTGGAGGGCAAACTGACCTATCGCGGCTATAATATTGAGGATTTGGTTAACGGCACCCACGCCGACGGACGGTTCGGGTATGAGGAAATTGCGTGGTTGTTGCTGTTTGGAAAATTGCCCACCCAAAAGCAGTTGAAAGGGTTTACCGATCTGCTTTCGGAATACCGCGAATTGCCGGAAAATTTTGTGGAAAATATGATGGTGCGTATGCCGTCTCCCGATATTATGAATCAGATGAGCCGTGCGGTGTTGGCGCTGTATGCGGAGGATAATGACCCCGACACCATTTCGGATAAAAACGTACTGCGTCAATCGATTGCCCTGCTTGCCAAAATGCCTAATATTATGGCGCACGCCTATCAAATCAGACGGCGGTATTATGATAAACAGAGTATGTATTTTCATCCCAATATAAAGGGGCTTTCCACAGCGGAAACGATTTTGCACGGCATTCGTGCGGATTCCAATTTCACCGCTGAAGAGGCGCATATTCTTGATTTGTGCTTGATGTTGCATGCGGAGCATGGTGGCGGTAACAACTCTACCTTTGCGGCGCGTGTGTTGTCCTCTTCGGGAACCGATACCTACGCCGCTTTATCCGCTGCTATCGGCGCGTTGAAAGGACCGCGTCATGGCGGTGCAAATATCAAGGTGATGCAGATGCTTGAACATCTCAAAACCGGTATTCATAACTGGAACGATGATGATGAGGTTGCGGCGTTCGTGGAAAAATTGATGCGCGGCGAGGCGGGTGACCGTTCGGGTTTGGTGTATGGTATGGGCCACGCTGTGTATACGTTATCCGACCCGCGCGCGGTGATTCTTAAAAAATGTGCCTATGACCTTGCAGAGAAAAAAGGGTTTGGCGATGAATTCCGTCTACTGGAAGCGGTGGAGAGGGTTACGCCTACCGTGTTTGAAAAATTACACGGTGACAGTAAGGCGCTGTGTGCCAACGTGGATATGTATTCCGGTCTTGTATATAAGACGTTAGGCATTGAAGAGGCTTTGTTTACGCCGTTGTTCGCGGTTGCGCGTATGGCGGGTTGGTGTGCACACCGTTTGGAAGAAATCACCACCGGTGGCCGTATTATTCGTCCTGCTTACAAGGCGATTGCCGGTGAAAAAATATATACACCCATTCAAGACCGTTGAAGGAGTGCTTTTGTATGTTCAAGTGGA
>JAZOCQ010000105.1:0-5124 GCA_045596565.1 Acutalibacteraceae bacterium | reverse complement strand
ATCGAAGGTTTTATAAAACGAAATCAGGTGGTCGGCGGGGGTGTTTTTGGATTCGTGTGTTTGGGTGTGCAGCAATTCCAATTCCACCTGCAACGGCGAGTTGCCGAGCAATCTTGAAAATTGTGTTTCGGTGACGATTTTGGTGGGCATCAAATTCAAAAGCAGAATTTTCAAAGGACGAATATCCTGTGTGATGGCGCGCTTTTCGGTCATCGCAAAAATGTTTTCACGCAATAATGCCTCCACCGCGGGTAATGCGTCGGGAATTTTAATCGGCACGGCAGTTCGCCTCCTTTCAGACGAATTTTCAAAAGTTTATACAGTTGCCAATGCTTGCGCCAAATCGGCAATGATATCTTCGGCAGATTCAATACCGCAGGAGAAACGGATAAGGTCGGGGGTAATGCCCGCCGCTGCGAGTTCTTCGTCGTTCATCTGACGATGGGTGGCGTTAGCGGGATGCAGACAGCAGGTTTTTGCGTCTGCCACGTGGGTCGCGATAGAAGCGAGTTTCAATTGTTTCATCATCGCTTCCGCCGCTTTTCTGCCGCCTTTGACACCGAAACTGACAACACCGCAGGTGCCGTCAGGCATATATTTTTTGGCAAGCTCATAGTTTTTGTCGCCCGGCAGACCGCTGTACCGCACCCAAGCAATTTTTTCGTGTGCTTGCAGGAATTCGGCAACCGCCTGACCGTTTTCACAGTGACGGCGCATACGCAGTGCCAGACTTTCGATGCCGAGATTGATGTAATAGGCGCTTTGCGGGGATTGGGTAGTACCTAAATCACGCATCAACTGTGCGGTGGCTTTGGTGATATACGCGCCCTCCAAGCCGAAACGCTCGGTGTAGGTGATACCGTGATAACTTTCGTCGGGGGTGCAAAGACCGGGGAATTTATCCGGATATTTTGTCCAGTCGAATTTACCCGAATCCACAATGCAACCGCCTACGGAGGAACCGTGTCCGTCGAGATATTTGTTGGTGGAATGGGTCACAATATCCGCGCCCCATTCGAACGGACGGCAGTTGATGGGGGTTGCGAAGGTGTTGTCCACAATCAGCGGCACGCCGTGTGCGTGTGCTGCGGTGGCGAATTTCTCAAAATCCAATACGTCCAGCGCGGGATTCGCGATGGTTTCGCCGAACACTGCTTTGGTGTTGGGACGGAAAGCGGCATTCAGTTCTTCTGCGGTGCAATCCGGTGCTACAAACGTGAAATCAATGCCCATGCGTTTCATAGTCACTGCAAACAAGTTATAGGTGCCGCCGTACAGTGCGGAAGATGCCACCACGTGGTCGCCGCACCCCGCAATGTTGAAAATGGAGAAAAAGGACGCCGCCTGACCGGAGGAGGTCAGCATGGCGGCGGTTCCGCCTTCCAACGCGCAGATTTTTGCCGCGACGTTGTCACAGGTGGGATTTTGCAGGCGGGAATAAAAATAACCGCTTGCCTCCAAGTCAAACAATTTGCCCATATCTTCGCTGGTGTCATATTTAAAAGTCGTACTTTGCACAATCGGCATCTCGCGCGGTTCGCCGTTTTTGGGGAAATAACCGCTGTGGATGCATGTTGTATCCAGTTTCATAAAAAATCACTACCTTAACTTTAAATTATAAGTTATTATACTCGTTTGTCATACGCTTGTCAATTAAAAAAGAAAGCCTGCGAGCAGCAGACTTTCTTTTTTTAAATATCGCAAACAATTTTGGTATCTTTTTCAACCGATAAAAATGCGGTGTCTATCACCTGCATCACGCGGCGCATTTGCGTGGGCGTAACCAGCGAAGCCTCCTCGCCCGCCACCGCTTTGCACATGTTGCGGTAGAAATCGTGCACGTCCGACGTGGGTTGCGGCAGTTCATAAGTGTCCACCGTCACCTCGTCGCGCGGTGCCATCGTTTTGGTCAAACCTGCGGCGGTTTGTACCGGCAATACGTCGTTTTCGTGCCAATATTTACATTTGACCACCTTGCAGTTTTCGCGCCAATCCGCAATGGAAGCGGTGCCGTTTTCACAACGCATATATAAGCGCGGCATTGGCAGAAAGTTGTAAGTGCCGACTTCCAAGTAGGCGGTTTTGCCTGTTTCAAAGGTCATGGTCATTTTAAAGCCGTCGTCCACTTCCTTGTTGGTAATGTGGTCGAACGTACATTGCACGCCTACAATCTTTTCGGGAATCAACAACATAGCCTGGTCAATCAGGTGCACACCCCAGTCATACAGCATACCGCCGCCGTACTGCTTGATACCGCGCCAGTCGCTCGGGATACCGCGCGAACCGTGGATGCGAGATTCGATACTGATAATATCGCCGATTTCGCCGCTGTCTACAAGGCTTTGCATGGCAAGGTAATCCACGTCCCAACGGCGATTTTGATGCACGGTAAACAGACGGTTGTTGCGTTCTGCCGCCGCCAACATTTGCTCCAACTCGTCGCTGTTCATCGCAACGGGTTTCTCGCAGATGACGTGTTTTCCCGCGTCCAGCGCCTTGATAGCCACTTCCCTATGCACATCGTTCGGGATGGCAATGGTGACAAGGTCGATTTGCTCGTCAGCGAGCATAGCGTCTAATGTGGGATAGGCAAAAATGCCGTTTTGTTCTGCGGCCTGACACCTTTCGGGTAAAATGTCATAGATGCCGCGCAATTCCACCACATCACTGTTTAATGCGTGGCGCGTGTGGAATCCGCTACCCATGCCGCCATAGCCGATAATCCCTACTTTTAACTTTCTCATTTTTTCACCTTTTTGCACGATATTTTACAGTTCGAAAATTTATGATATTTTTGTGCTGTAAAATTCGAAATTCTTTTTTCGGTTTTTCATAAAGAGAAACAAATTTATTGCTGTGAACAGTTTCATTATAGATGCAACCCAATGCATTGTCTATCATGTTTTTGTTAAAAAATATCGTTTTTTTGTTGTATCAAGAGTTGGTTGCCGCGCTTGCGTAGGTGTTGTTGACCACATCTGCAAAGGGAGCGGATTTGGAGAGTTCTCCCGCCTCTGAAATGACCTGTTGCAACCGATCGAACGAGTCTTCGCTCATAACGGGCGTATCGCACCACGCGTCAATGTCGATATACGATTGCGCCGAGGCGGTGAGCAGGTCAAGCTCGGTATCGGAAAAAAACGATTCTACTGCTTTTGCAATTTCCGCGGCGGAATGGTTGCTGACCCATTGCTGTCCTTTATACAAAGCGCGGGTGAAAGCGGCAACGAGGTCGCTGTTTTCTTCAATATAACTTTTTTTAGCAAAATACGCGGTATAGGGGATGTCGCCTGCGCCATCGCCCACAGCGGCTACAATATAGCCTTTTCCTTGTGCTTCCAGCATAGAGGCGGTGGGCTCAAAGCAGGTAAAATAGTCGCCCGTACCCGCGGTAAACGCGGCGGTCATCAGCGCATATTGCACGCTGGTGTCCAAATTGACGTCGGTGGCGGGATTTAAGCCGTTTTGGCGTAATACGTATTCCAGTGTCATATACGGTACGCCACCTTTTCTGCCCGGTAACACGTGCTTACCTTTCAAATCGGTCCATTTGAAGGCGTCAGTATCTTCGCGTGCGACAAGGAAGGAGCCGTCACGCTGGGTAACTTGTGCAAACACTTGCGGGTAGTCCTCTTTGCCTTCGTTATACACGTAGATGGCGGCTTCGGGGCCCGCAAATCCGATGTCGATGTTATTGGATAATACCGCCGACATAACGGCATCCGCGCCTTGACCGTTGGAAAGTTCGACTTCGATGCCTTCTTGTTCAAAAAATCCCAGTGCAATAGCGGCGTATTGCGGTGCGTAGAAAATAGAGTGGGTGACCTCGCACACCCGCACTTTTTGCAAGGTTTGTTCTTTTTGTCCGCAGGCGACCAGTGACAATGTCAGCACAGTAATGACCGCGAACACGGAAATAAGACGCAACAGTAATTTCATAGGATGTACCTCCGATTAAGAATGTGAAATGTGATGGGATACCCATTTTTGCAACAGATGAACCGCTTCGTACATCAGCGCAGCAACCACCGACAATATGATGACGCTTGCCATTACCAAATCCAGTTTAAATACTTGACCGCCGTATACAATCAAGTACCCCAGTCCTGCTTTTGATACTAAGAATTCTCCGGCGATGACTCCGACCAACGATAAGCCGATATTAATTTTCAGCGAATTGAACAAGGTGGTAATGTTATACGGAAATACGATTTTTAAAAAGACTTGATGCCGCTTTGCACCGAAAGTTTCTGCCATACGGATAAGCTCAGTATCGGTGCGGTGGAAACCGCCCAGCATTTCTAAAACCGTGACAATCAACGAAATGGCAAGTGCCATCACGATAATCGCTTTCGTGCCCGCACCCGCAATGATGATAATAACGGGACCGAGTGCGATTTTCGGCAAGGAGTTGAGTACCACCAGATACGGTTCGCTCACCTTGGCGATAAACGGACTCCACCATAGAATGACGGCAAGCAGAGTACCGCTGACAGCACCCAGCAAAAAACCGGTGAGGGTTTCAAATACGGTAACACCGATGTGGGTGAGTAAGCCATTTTGCGCCATACCCAAATAGGTTTGCAGGATGCGGGAGGGTTGGCTGAACACGAAACTGTCGATAAGACCGACGACGGCGGCGAGTTCCCATACGGCAATCAACAAAACAAGGATGCCGATTTGGCAAAACAGAATACGCCGCTTTCTGGTTTGCACCGTTTGGAGATATACGCGACGGGCGGCAGAAAGCGTGGTTTTACTTTTATGCATGGTGCTCCAACTCTTTCCATATATGGTCAAAGTATTTGGAAAACTGCGGGGTGTTGCGGCACATAAGCGGGGAACGCTGCGGCAAATCAAAGCGGATGGGCAACAATTCTTTGACCGTCGCGGGACGCGGGGTAAGCATCACCACAACGTCGCTCATACTGATGCATTCGGGGATGTCGTGGGTCACCATTAAGGTTGTGATGTTTTCTTGTTTTAAGATGCGGTAGACGTCCTCAGTGACCTCTAAGCGCGTTTGATAGTCCAGCGCGGAGAAAGCCTCGTCCAACAGCAGAATATCGGGAGACACCGCGAGTGTGCGGATAAGCGCAACGCGTTGCCGCATACCGCCCGAAA
>JAZOCQ010000104.1:0-15190 GCA_045596565.1 Acutalibacteraceae bacterium | reverse complement strand
GGCATAGAAAACAGCCGCACCGATACCGCAAAGGATACCGCGTGTGTTGGAAACGGATTGTGCATCTGCTTCTAAAATGCCGGATATGGGAATCATACCGCAAATCGCCAGCGGTATGCATAAGCATTTACTCCACGTCAGCTTTTCCTTTAATACCAAGGGCGAGAGTATCATCACGAATAAAGGCGCAGTGTAATAGCACAAAGTAGTAGTGGCAACGGTTGTGAAGCGGTAGGCCTCAAATAACAGTACCCAGTTAAACCCGATGCAAGCCCCTGAAATCAACAGCAACAGCAGATTGCGCTTGATGCTGTCAAGTGATATACCTTTACGGCTTAAAAAGCACGTTATTAGCAAGAACAGAGCGCCAATGCCGCCGCGCACCAATGCAATTAGGGCGGAGGATAGTGGTATGTAGCGCGCAAAAATACCGATTGTACCGAAAATACACATTGAACTGACAAGCATGATGCGTGCAGTAACATTTTTAGACATGGTCATCTTCCTTTCACTATATGTTCAGTATATTTTGTTAAATGTGGTTTGTCAATCTTTAAAATATTATAGGTAGAGAATAACTTGCAAAATGTCGGGGTTTGTGTTATGCTACAAAGAAAAGTAACATCTGCTTTGGGAGGCGGAAAAATGCGCATTGTTGTGAAAGTCGGCACGTCTACGCTGGCACACGCTACGGGACATCTCAACATCCGTTGCGTTGAGGCATTATGTAGGGTACTGTCTGATTTAAAAAATTCGGGTCATGAGATTGTTTTGGTATCTTCCGGCGCTATCGGTATGGGCGTTGGAAAACTCAATCTGCGTGAGCGCCCGACCGATATGCCCACCAAACAGGCTGCTGCGGCTGTCGGGCAGTGCGAATTGATGTATACATACGATAAATTGTTTGCGGAATATAACCACACCGTTGCGCAGATTTTGTTGGTGGGCGAGGACGTGGAAAATCCCGTTCGTCATCAGCATTTCCAAAACACGCTGTTCCGTTTATTGGAATTGGGCGTGTTGCCGATTGTCAATGAAAATGACACCGTTTCCACCGAAGAAATCGGTATTGGTGACAACGATACACTTGGTGCCATAGTGGCTACAAGCGTGAACGCCGATTTACTGGTATTGCTCACCGATATTGACGGCTTATATACCGCTGACCCGCGTACCAATCCGTCGGCACGCCTCATTCCTATCGTGGATACTATCACTGAGGAGATTATGGCACTGGCTTCGGGAAGTGGTACGGCGCTCGGTACGGGTGGTATGCACACCAAGTTGTCTGCCGCACAGAGATGTATGGAAAAGGGTTGCGATACGGTGATTGCACACGGTGCCAATCCCGAAATTTTGTATGATATTGTAGACGGCAAATCTTGCGGTACCCGATTTACAGCAAGGGGTGAATAAGATGACGACCGCTGATATTTTAAATGCTGCAAAGGATACGTGCGCACTGGTGGCGGGTTTATCCACCGCCAATAAAAATGCGGCACTTTATGCTATGGCGGAAGCCTTACTTGCTTATTCTGAACAGATTTTGCGTGCTAACGCCGAAGACTTGGAGAAAGCGCGTGGGGTGATTTCGGATGTCATGCTGGATAGACTGGCGCTTTCCGAACAACGTATCACCGCTATGGCGGACGGTATTCGTCACGTGGCGGCTTTACCTGACCCTGTGGGGCGTATTTTACAACACAATGTCCGTGCTGACGATTTGGTACTTGAAAAGGTCGCAGTACCGGTCGGCGTTATCGGTATTATTTACGAAAGCCGTCCCAACGTGACGGCGGATGCGGCGGCACTGTCGGTGAAAAGCGGTAATGTTTGCGTGTTGCGCGGCGGAAAAGAGGCGTTTTGCTCGGCAAATGCTATCGTGACCGCTTTACAGAAAGGGTTGCAAACATGCGGGTTGCCTGCAACTATGGTGCAACTGATACAGGATACCACCCGCCAAAGCGCTACCGAGATGATGAAAGCAAACGGTTTGATTGATATGCTCATTCCGCGTGGTGGTGCGGGTCTTATTCGTGCGTGCGTGGAGAATGCCACCGTGCCGTGCATCCAGACCGGTACGGGTATTTGCCATGTATATGTGGAAAAGAGCGCAGATTTTGAGCAGGCTTTGTCCATTATCGAAAATGCAAAAACCAGCCGTCCGTCGGTGTGTAACGCGGCGGAAGTGTGTTTAGTGGACGAGGCGATTGCCGCCGACTTTTTGCCGTTGTTACAGCAACGCTTAACGACGGAACAGACACAAAACGGCAAACCTGCCGTTTCGTTCCGTGTGGATACCAAAGCCGCACAATATATGCAAGGCGGGCCTGCGGGAAAAGAGGATTTCGATACCGAATTTTTGGATTACGTTTTGGCGGTTAAAGTAGTGGAAAATACCGCCAAAGCGATTGCGCACATCCGTGCACACTCCACCGGACACAGCGAGGCTATTATTTCTAAAGATGATGATGCTATTGCCATGTTTACTGCCGGGGTGGACAGTGCCGCCGTATATGTCAATGCCTCCACACGGTTTACAGACGGCGGTGAATTTGGACTGGGCTGCGAAATGGGCATTTCCACACAAAAATTACACGCACGCGGCCCGATGGGTTTAGAGGCACTGACCACCTACAAATATATCATCACCGGTGACGGTCACATACGGTGATGGGAGGGAGAACTTGATGAGTAAGATCGGTTTTATTGGCGTCGGCAATATGGGTGGTGCTTTGGCAAGAGCGGTTTGCCGTACGGTGGATGCACAGTCGGTGTATTTGGCGGATTTTATGCCGGAAAAAGCGCTCACTCTTTCTAAAGAACTCGGTTGTGTGGTAGCGGATAATACCGCAGTTCTTGAAAACTGTTCGTATGTTTTTCTGGGTGTAAAACCGCAGGTGTTGCCGGCATTGTTACAAGAGATTGCGGCTTGTGAGACCAGAAATCCGCAAACGGTGTTTATCAGTATGGCGGCGGGCGTGCAGTTGCATACCATAGAACAGGTGCTGGGTCGGGTGCCGCTGATTCGTATTATGCCTAACACGCCGGTTGCGGTGGGAGAGGGCATGGTGCTGTATGCAGTTAATCAAGCGGTGACCGAAAAAGAACAAGCTGCGTTTTTACGATTTATGCAACAAGCGGGTACGTTGGATAAGTTGCCTGAAAGTTTGATAGATGCCGGTTGTGCCATTTCGGGTTGCGGTCCCGCGTTTGTGTATTCGTTTATCGAAGCGCTGGCGGATGCGGGTGAAAATTGTGGCTTATCTCTTGAAAAAGCACAACAATATGCGGCGCAAACGGTTTTAGGGGCGGCACGGTTGTTGTTGGAAAGCGGAGAAAGCCCCGCAAAACTACGGGATGCGGTATGCAGTCCCGCAGGTAGCACTATTGAGGGCGTGCACGCTCTCCAAAAGGGCGGTTTTGCAGATGTGACAGCCGCGGCGGTGCAGGCTTCTTTTGAGCGTACCAAGCAACTGGGGAAGCAGTAATATGTGTTTTCGCACTTTTTTGAGTTTTTTTAAAAAAAGACTTGATTTTTTAAAATGAATCTGTTATCATACTGCTGTTGTACTGAAAAAGGAGGTGCAGACCATGGCTAAATGTGATATCTGCGGCAAAAGTGTAGTGTTCGGTATTCAGGTTTCTCACTCCCATCGTCGTTCCAATCGTACCTGGAAACCCAACATCAAAAAAGTAAAGGCTGTTGTGAACGGTTCTCCCAAGAGAATCAATGCCTGCACCCGTTGCTTGCGTTCGGGTAAGGTTACCCGCGCTGTTTAATTGCCGAATTGCTGTGAAAACAGATGAAAAGAGAGAAGCTTTTGGCTTCTCTCTTTTGTTTTTATTGCAATCTTTTATGTAAGGTGGTATACTGGAATGTATAGGAGAGTGATAATGTGAAAAATGCATTTTACGGCGCGCTGATGCGCATGAAATATATCACACGGTGGGCGCTGATGCGCAACACACGTGCGGAGAATATTTGTGAGCACTCGTATGACGTAGCGACGTTGACACATGCGTTGGCAGTGCTGGAAAATACGCGGTTTAACGGTAATATTCGTGTCAAAGACGCGGTGATGATTGCGCTGTACCATGATGTTCCTGAAATTTTAATAGGGGATATGCCTACACCTGTAAAATATGTCAATCCTACTTTGCGGGACGCTTTTAAGCAGGTGGAGGCGGATGCCACCGCTACTATCCTTGGTTTATTGCCGGATGATTTGCGTTTGGAATATGCCGGATGGTTTTCCCCTGATGACGATTTACAAGCGGAAAAACGCATTGTCAAAGCGGCGGATAAGTTGGCGGCTCTCATTAAATGCGAAGAAGAGTTGCGACAGGGGAATACGGAATTTCGCAGTGCCCGTGACAGTACGGAAAAAGCATTACACGCTATGCAGATAGAGGCGGTGGAGTGTTTCATCAGGGAATTTTTGCCGCCTTGCCGTATGACGCTGGATGAGCAACAACAATGATAATTTTTCAGGAAAAATCACTTGACGAGAAATGTCTAATATGATAGAATAACAAAAATATTCAACCGGCGAACAGTGGCTGTTTGCGGCGTTAAGTAAAGGAGATAATTGATATGGCATTTTATTTCAGCGAACCGTCTCATACTTTCAGTGAGTATCTTTTGGTGCCCGGTTACACTTCTCCGGAGTGCATTCCGGCAAATGTCTCGCTCAAGACGCCTTTGGTGAAATTTAAAAAAGGCGAAAAGTCTGCTATTGAACTGAACATTCCGCTCGTTTCTGCTATCATGCAGTCTGTTTCGAATGACACAATGGCGATTGCGCTTGCGAAAGAGGGCGGTATCTCCTTTATCTATGGTTCTCAGTCTATTGAGGATGAGGCTGCTATGGTTGCCCGCGTGAAAAACTATAAAGCGGGTTTCGTGGTCAGCGATTCTAACCTTACCGCTGAAGATACGTTGGCGGACGTGCTCAATTTGGTGGAAGCGACCGGTCATAACACCATCGCTATCACCGAAGACGGCACGGCGAACGGCAAACTGTGCGGTATTGTTACCGGCAGAGATTATCGTGTCAGCCGTATGGAACTCACCACAAAAGTGAAAGAGTTTATGACGCCTTTGGATAAATTGGTGACTGCGCCCGCGACTACTACTCTCAAAGAGGCCAACGATATCATTTGGGACAACAAGCTCAATTCTTTGCCGCTGGTTGATGAGAAGGGTAATTTGGCATATATGGTGTTCCGTAAGGACTATGCACAGCACAAAGAAAATCCGCAGGAAGTGCTGGATGCACAAAAGCGCTATTTAGTGGGCGCGGGTGTCAATACACTTGACTATGAAGAGCGTATTCCCGCTTTGGTGGGAGCCGGTGCAGATGTATTGTGCATTGACTCTTCCGAAGGGTATTCTTGCTGGCAAGCACAGACGCTGAAATTCGTCCGTGAAAAATATGGCGATTCGGTGAAAATCGGTGCGGGTAACGTCGTGGACCGTGACGGCTTTATGTTCTTGGCAGAAGCAGGTGCTGACTTCATTAAAGTCGGTATCGGTGGTGGCTCTATCTGCATCACCCGTGAACAAAAAGGTATCGGCCGCGGCCAAGCGACTGCTTTGATTGACGTTGTTAATGCACGTAACGAATATTTTGAAAAGACCGGTGTTTACATTCCGGTTTGCTCGGATGGCGGTATTGTGCATGACTATCATATGACACTGGCTCTCGCAATGGGCTCTGATTTCATTATGCTCGGCCGTTATTTTGCTCGTTTTGACGAAAGCCCGACTGAAAAGTTGAATATCAACGGCACCTATGTGAAAGAGTACTGGGGCGAAGGCTCCAACCGTGCGCGCAACTGGCAGCGGTATGATTTGGGCGGTAAAGCCAAGTTATCTTTCGAAGAGGGCGTTGACTCATATGTGGAATATGCAGGTCCTCTGCGCGACAATGTTGCAAAGAGCTTGTACAAAGTGAAATCCACCATGTGCAACTGCGGTGTGACCAACATTCCCGACTTACAGCGTGATGCCAAGATGACTTTGGTATCTGCTACCAGTATCGTAGAAGGCGGCTATCATGACGTGGTGCTCAAAAGCAGCACCGGCACGCCGTTTGGCAGATAATTGAAAGTAAAAAAAGAACCGACACTGTGGTGTCGGTTCTTTTTTTATGGAATGCTTGACTTTTGAGTGAGAATGCTTTAAAATGCAAAGAGTATTTTATATATGCGGGTATGGCGGAATTGGCAGACGCGCCAGATTTAGGCTCTGGTGATTTCTATCGTGCAGGTTCAACTCCTGTTACCCGCACCAAAAATCCCGAATGCATGAGCATTTGGGGTTTTTGCTTTTTCACTTTTCACTCATCACAGAAACCGGGATGTTATGTACTATGCAAAAATCAGTCAAAGCTCGCAAATACCCGGGTTCGTCTATAACATAACTCAAGCCGTGTTCCGCATTTGGAACGATGACGAGTTGTTTGGGCGCGGTGCAATGGTTAAAATTTTGTATGCTCATTTCATACGGCACAAAGCTGTCATTTTCACCGTGAAAGAAAATGACCGGCACGGTAGGGGTGGGGATGTCGGCGGTGCTTGGGTCAAAACCGCCAAACAATTTAGCACCTAATCGTATAAACTCGTATAAAAAGTGCGGTAATTTCATATCGGTAATGACTTTTTTGATAATTTCCTTTGCGGTGGTAAAACCGCAATCTGCCAAAACGCCGATAACGTTGTCGGGCAGGGGATGCGATGCCGCCATCAAGACGGTGGTAGCGCCCATAGAAATACCGGTCAGCATAATGGGTGTATCACTGCCAAACGTGTCACAAATACAGCGTACCCAGGAGAGACAATCGAGACTTTCCTTTACGCCGAATGTAATCACGTGCCCATCACTTTTGCCGCTTGCACGTTGGTCTACCAATAACACATTATGCCCAATGGAAAAACAACGCTGTATCCCACCGCATAAGTCACGTTCCGCTCTGCCGCGGTAGCCGTGCATCATAAGCTCTATGGGAGCGCCCGGCTGACACTCATAATATTTTCCGTATAGGGTTAATCCGTCGTGAGAAACGACTTGCATTGGCGTAAAGGGGATAGACTTTACGTCCTCCATCCACCGTTTCATCAGGGGGTGATAGGGGTCGTATATTTTGCCTACCGGTAAATCTGCGGGCTTGTCTTTTTCTTTTTGCGATACATAAAACGTGATATAAAAGCAAATAAACGCCGTTGCGACGTAAAGCAATGCCAAAACAGTGACGATTAACAAAATGATATATGGAATTGACATCGTATTCCTCCGTTTCTTTTTTAGTATAGCATTAGTTGGCAAATGGAGCAAGGTTTTTGTTGGAAACGATTTTTCTTGCTTTTCTGACAATTATAATATAGAATTCTTTTAAGGGAAAAATTCTATTGAGGAGAAAACAAATGAATGTTTTTTATAAAAATCCTAAGAAATATGTTACGGCAAAATATCCGATTCGGCAACCGCTGATTTTTGTGTTTTTGATTTGGGTATTGTCTAAATTTGCACTAATCGGCAAGCGGTATCGTGTTGAGAAAATCAATATGGAAGGCTTAAAACCGCCGTATATGCTGTTGAGCAATCATATGTACTTTGTGGATTTTGAATTGCTGGCAACCGCCACGTTTCCACATCGTGTCAATAATGTGGTGTCAATTGACGGCTACTATCGCCGCCCGTTTTTGATGGAATGGATTGGATGTATTTGCACGCGGAAGTATACCCGTGACTTGCATTTGGTGAAATCTATCAATAAAGTGTTAAAACGTGGTGATATCCTTTCGATGTATCCGGAAGCGCGGTATTCACCTTGTGGTATTACCTCGTATATACCCGATTCACTTGGGAAATTAATAAAGCATAACGGTGTGCCGGTGGTGGCGGTGGTACATCACGGTAACTACTTGCACTCTCCGTTCTGGAATTATCGCAAGAAACGGGAAGTACCGCTGTATACAACTTTGACACAAGTTCTGACGGCTGAGCAGATTGCGGAAATGACGGTAGAGGAGATTAACGCCGTTGTTAAACAGAGTTTGCAGTATGATGAGTATCGGTACCAAAAAGAGAACGGTATTTTGATTACCGAGCCGTACCGCGCGGAGGGGTTGCACAAGGTGTTATACCAATGCCCACATTGCCTTGCTGAGTCTAAAATGGCGTCAAAGGGCGTCGAACTTTACTGTGAATCTTGCGGAAAGCGTTGGGTGTTACAGGAGAACGGTGAACTGTGCGCGGTAGAGGGCAAAACAGAGTTTTTACACGTGCCGGATTGGTTTTTATGGCAACGCACACAGGTGGAAAAGCAAATTGAAGACGGTACCTATCGTTTTTCGGATACGGTGGACGTATATTCTTTGCCGCGGTGTTGGAAATTTGAGCATTTAGATAAGGCGAAGCTTACGCACGATGTAGAAAACGGTTTTGTGTTGGAAGGCGAATATCGCGGAAAACCGTATCGTATCCAGCGCAAACCGGCACAGATGAACAGTTTGCATATAGAGTATGATTATTGCTATATTAAACCATTTGATTGTGTGGATATTTCTACGGAAAACGATTCTTTTTATTGTTATCCCACCGCGAAGAACGTGGTAACCAAATTGGCATTTGCTACCGAGATTCTCTATCAAAAAAGTTTAACACGAAAAGACGGGTAAGTATATGCAAATTTCTTTTTCGAATGCCATAAAAAAAGCAGGGTACCTGTGTCGCGTAGCGGGACTGGCTCTGCTTGTCGGCGTGTTATGCGGTGTGGTTGGTGCCGCTTTTGCCCATACGGTCACGTGGGTGAGCAATGTTCGCGCGGGGTATCCTTGGTTGCTGTATGGTTTGCCGCTGGCGGGCTTATTGACGGTGGCGGTATATAAAATATGCGGCATAAACGGTGTTGGTACCCGCCGTGTGTTTGATGCGGGAAAAGGGGAGAGGCGCTTGCCCCTTACACTAACGCCGGCTGTGTTTATCAGTGCCGCACTGACCCACTTGTGCGGTGGTTCGGCAGGCAGAGAGGGCGCCGCATTGCAGATGGGCGGCGGCTTGGCGGCTTTAGTGGGGCGTGTGTTCCGCGTGGATACAACTATAGCGCGCACGCTGACTGTGTGCGGAATGGGCGCGCTTTTTGCAGCGGTATTCGGCACCCCGCTTGGTGCTTGCGTGTTTGTGCTGGAAGTGCTTTTTGTCGGAAAGTCTGTATTTATTTTATTGTTGCCGATGCTGATTTCTTGTATCAGCGCCTTTGTTACAGCGGTGTTTTTGGGCGTACCCCCCGAACGATTTACAATACGGGAGATACCCACCATATCATTTTCTACACTTTGGCGGTTGTTGGTGATTGTGATTGCTTGTTCGCTTATCGCTGTTATATTTTGTAAAACGTTGCAGTTTACATCTCATAAATATGCTGCTCTGCTTAAAAATAAATGGTGGCGTATAGCAGTCGGCGGCGCGGTTGTCGTGGCGTTGACACTGGTTGTGGGCACTACCGATTACAATGGCAGCGGCATCACACTGATTAATCGTATTTTCGAGGGTGGAGAAGTACGGTATGAAGCGTTTGCATTAAAAATGCTGTTCACCGTGATAACGGTGGCGGCGGGGTATAAAGGCGGGGAAATTATTCCGAGCTTTTGCATCGGTGCCACATTGGGCGGTGCACTTTCGCCCTTATTGCAATTGCATCCGACTTTCGGTGCGGCAATCGGTATGACTGCGATGTTTTGCGGCGTTACCGGTGCACCGCTCGCAACTGCTTTTCTGGCGGTGGAAATGTTCGGTATACAGGGAATTGTGTTTTTCGTGATTGCCGGTATTGCCAGCGCTGTAATATCCGGTAAAAATAATTTGTATACTGTGTAAATGGAAACTGTTCCGCTTGATTGCGGAACAGTTTTTTGATGGTGATATGGACTTTGTATAAATTTGGTGTTATCTATTGAAAAAAATGGAAATGTGTGTTATAATTTAGCGCGAGATGTTGTAAATAATATCTTATGAAAGAAAGTTTGATTTGTCATATACCGAGAGAGGAAAGGTAGCATGAATATTTTATTTTCACCGCCTGATATTTCGAATGCAGAAGTGCAGGGTGTCAGTGACGCACTGTTGTCCGGTTGGATTACTACCGGCCCGCGTACAAAAGAATTGGAAAAGCGTATTGCTGCGTATGTCGGTGTAAACAAATGTGTGTGCCTTAATTCGCAAACTGCGTGCGCCCAGATGGCGTTGCGGGTGTTGGGCATCGGTCCGGGTGATGAGGTTATCACCACTGCCTATACGTACACCGCATCAGCGTCGGTGGTTTGCCACGTCGGTGCAAAATTGGTGTTTGTAGATACGGCAGCAGACAGCTTTGAGATGGACTATGACCAATTAGAAGCTGCTATTACTGAAAAAACCAAGGCGATTATTCCGGTAGACCTGGGTGGTGTACCGTGTGATTATACGCGCATTTTTGATATTGTCAATCGTAAAAAAGCGTTGTTCAAACCCAATGGTAAGTTGCAAGAAGCGATGGGTCGTATTGCGATTTTAGCGGATACCGCGCACGCGTTCGGCGCGAAATGCGGCGATAAAATGGTGGGTAGTATTGCGGACTTTTCCTCTTTCTCCTTCCACGCTGTGAAGAATCTTACCACTGCTGAGGGCGGTGCTTTGACTTGGAATACCATTGCGGGCGTGGATGACGAGGAAATTTATAAACAGTTGCAGTTACTCAGTCTGCACGGACAGTCCAAAGATGCGCTTGCTAAAACACAATTGGGTGCTTGGGAATATGATATCGTCGGTCCTTGGTATAAATGCAATATGACCGATTTGGCGGCAGCTGTAGGTTTGGCACAGTTGGACCGTTATGAGGGGATGTTGCAACGCCGTAAGGAAATTATCGAACGCTATGATGCCGCTTTGCGTCCGATGGGCGTTGAAACATTGCCGCACTACACAGAACGGCATTTCTCGTCCGGTCATTTGTATATTACGCGTATCCCCGGTATTACGCCCGAACAGCGCAATGCAATCATTACCAAAATGGCGGAATCCGGTATTGCTTGTAACGTGCACTATAAACCGTTACCGATGATGACGGCGTATAAGGCGCTGGGTTTTGATATTGCGGATTTCCCAAATGCATACGCACATTTTGCCAATGAAATCACGCTTCCGTTGCACACGTGTCTGACGGATGAGGAAGTAGCGTACGTGATTGAGAATTTTGTAAAAATTGTTGGAGAATATATTGCATGATGTTAAAAAAATGGGACGCACTGCCTGCGGAATTTCGCAAGGAAGAAGTTCGCCCGTATTATGATGCTCTGCAAAAAAAGCAGGTTGCACTGTTTTTCAAACGTGCGTTTGATATTGTGGTTTCCGGATGTATGCTGTTGTTATTGAGTCCTTTTTTTCTGCTATTGGCATTGGCTATTAAGTTGGATTCAAAGGGACCGGTTTTCTATCGACAAATCCGAGTGACACAATACGGCAAAACGTTTCGGATTTTCAAATTTCGCACCATGGTGCAAAATGCCGATAAAAAGGGTACACAGGTAACGGTCAGCAACGACAGCCGTGTGACCCGCGTCGGTAAACTCATTCGTAAATGCCGTCTGGATGAAATCAGTCAATTGCTGGACGTGTTTCGCGGCACGATGACTTTTGTGGGTACGCGTCCTGAGGTGCCCAAATATGTCGATGCCTACACCGATGAAATGCTGGCGACTTTGTTATTGCCGGCGGGTGTTACATCCATTGCCAGTATCTTTTATAAAGATGAGAGTGAGTTGCTGGATGCGGCAAAAGATGTGGATGGGACGTATATCCATGAGATTTTACCGCAAAAGATGGTATACAATTTACATGCGATTAAATATTTCGGCTTTTGGCGGGATATCGGTACGATGTTTATGACCGTTGCGGCGGTGCTGGGAAAATCGTACGATGCACAGCAATATCTTGACAAGCATTAATAAATGCAATGAGGTGTTAAAGTTGCAGGAGAAGAAAACAGATAAATTCAAACGGTTTTTAAAGCCGTTATGTTTGGTGACCCTGGATATCATTTTTATCGCGTTGGCTTTTTTGCTCGCGTTATTGGTAATATTTGATTTTAGAATACATGATATTCCGGTGGCGTATTTTGAAACCTATATGCATACTATCGGCATTTGGATTGCCATTTGCTTGGCTGTGTTTGCGTTATTGCTGTTGTATGTTATTATGTTGGCTTTTTCGGGCGTGGGTGACTTGTTGCGCATATTCGCGTCTTACGCGATTTTGGGCGTGTTGATGGTGCCTTTTGCAAAAATTTTTCGTGTGGAAATGCCGACGTCTTATTTTGTTTTCGGTTTGTTGTTCAGTTTCGTGGGAACGGTCTTTGTCCGTTTTTTCTGGCGATTATTATTGAGTTTGCAAACCGCTTTGTTTAAGCGCTTGCACAAATATTCCGAATACGAGCGGGTTATGATTATCGGCGCCGGTATGGCGGGGCATATGTTGCTCAGAGAGTACAAAGAAAGCGATAAAATCCGTGGAAAAGTGGTATGCATCATTGACGATGCTATTGCGAAAAAAGGCAGTCGCGTGGAAGGTGTTCCGGTGGTGGGTAATCGCCGTGATATTATCGCCGCTGCGAAACGATATAACGTGGATAAAATCATTTTCTGTATCCCCAACTGTGATCCAAAAGACCGACAGGATATTTTACAGATTTGCAGTCAAATCGGCTGTAAAGTAGAAAAGATGCCCGGCTTGTACCAGTTGGCGAACGGACAATCCATTATCGGCAATCTTCGCAAAGTGGAACCGCAGGATTTGTTAGGCAGAGACCCTGTGAGTGTTAATATGGATGAAATTTATGCCTATATTTCCGATAAAGTGGTTATGGTTACCGGCGGCGGTGGTTCTATCGGTAGTGAACTTTGCCGTCAGATTGCACGTAGTAACCCGAAATTGCTGTTGATTTTTGATATCTATGAGAACAACGCATACGATATTCAAATGGAACTTAAACACGATTATCCCGACCTCAATATGGAGGTGTTGATTGGTTCGGTACGCAACACCGCACGCCTTGATTACGTGTTGGGTAAGTACAAACCGGAAATTGTGTTCCACGCCGCTGCGCATAAACACGTGCCGTTGATGGAAGACAGTCCCAATGAAGCCATTAAAAACAACGTGTTCGGCACCTATAAAATGGCGAAAGCCGCTGTTGAATACGGCGTGAAGAAATTTGTTTTGATTTCCACCGATAAAGCCGTTAATCCCACCAACATTATGGGCGCTTCTAAGCGTTTGTGTGAAATGGTGGTACAGATGATGAACCGCGAAGCGCCCGATACCGATTTTGTGGCGGTGCGTTTTGGTAATGTACTTGGCAGTAACGGCAGTGTTATCCCGCTGTTTACCAAACAGATTGCCGAGGGCGGACCCGTCACGGTGACGCATCCTGACATCATCCGGTATTTTATGACTATCCCCGAAGCGGTTTCGTTGGTATTGCAAGCAGGATATTACGCCAAAGGTGGCGAAATCTATGTGCTGGATATGGGACAACCCGTTAAAATTGCGGATATGGCACGCAACTTGATTCGTTTGTCGGGTTTTGAACCGGATGTGGATATTCAAATCAAATATACCGGCCTGCGTCCGGGCGAAAAGCTGTTTGAAGAATTGTTGATGGCGGAAGAGGGCCTTGGCGAAACGGAAAACAAACTTATTCATATCGGCAAACCGATTGAAATGGATGACGAAAAGTTTAAAGAACAGTTAAAACGTCTGGAAGAAGCGTATAAGGTGGAAGTTACCAATATGAAAGATATTGTGGCGGAAATCGTTCCCACTTATAAACGCAATCCTGCTAACACTTAAAAAAAGACCCGATATTACATCGGGTCTTTTTCTATTGCCTATTGATTTGTAGAGTAGAAATGTCGTATAATAAAAGGTAGAAATGAGGTGAGCGGTTTGGTGCGGTTTTTATATCAAGATAAGTATATTGTTGTATGTGTGAAACCTGTAGGCGTGTTGTCCGAACCGTTTGCAAGAGAGAAGAATTTACCGGACATTCTTAAAAAACAAACCGGTGTGTATAAAATCGATGTCATTCATCGTCTGGACCGTAACGTAGGCGGCGTAATGGTGTATTCCAAAAGCCGTAAAGCCACTGAAATACTGGCAAAAATGATGGCGGCGCACCACTTTGAAAAAGAGTATCTGGCAGTTGTAGAAGGTAAATTACCGAAAAGCGGCGTGATGGAAGATTATTTGATTAAGAACAAGAAAAATTGTAAAGTATATGTATCCCGCCACCATCAAGAGCAGGCAAAATACGCTAAACTGGAATTTGAGGTATTGGGAGAGCGTAAAGGTTTGTCGCTTGTAAAGGTAAAGTTGCATACCGGCAGAACGCACCAAATACGTGTGCAGTTTGCGTCCCGTAGGTTTCCGCTTGTTGGGGATACGAAATACGGCAACCGGCAAACAAAAGATAACGGCAAAACGCCTATTGCACTTTTTTCATTTCGTCTGGCATTTTCACATCCCGTTACAAAACAACCCATTGAGGGTTTTGCCTTGCCTTCTACTAACGGCGTGTTTTCACTTTTTAAAAAAGAGTTAAAATTGTTGGAGGAAGCGCATATTGAAAAGAGAACATAATTTTTCGATAGTTCGATAGAATGTATTCATACAAATTTTGATTATACTACTTAAGAGAGGAGTGAGAACGTGCCGGATAAGTTTATTTTACACAGCAAATTTCAACCGACGGGCGACCAACCGCAAGCGATTGATACGCTGGTTGACGGTGTTTTGCGCGGTGATAAGGAACAAACTTTACTCGGCGTGACCGGTTCGGGTAAAACATTTACCATGGCGAATGTGATAGCCAAAGTGAATAAACCCACCCTCGTTCTCGCTCACAACAAAACTCTCGCCGCACAGTTGTGCTCAGAGTTTAAAGAGTTTTTCCCCGAAAACGCGGTGGAATATTTTGTTTCCTATTATGATTACTATCAACCGGAAGCGTATATTGCGCATACGGATACCTATATTGAGAAAGAATCTGAAATCAATGAGGAGATTGACCGCCTGCGGCATAGCGCAACATCTGCTCTATTTGAGCGCAGAGATGTAATCGTTGTTTCTTCGGTCAGCTGTCTGTATGGT